>DATLPC010000149.1:0-38444 GCA_035535975.1 Gemmatimonadaceae bacterium
GAATTCGCTCGCCGAGTCATCGCAACACCGTGATCGGATCGACTCTCGTCGCCCGACGCACCGGCACGAGCAGGGCGACGGTCGCGCATGCAATGAGCACGACCAGGGCCGCCCCGATGGCGATTGGGTCGAACTGCGGAACGCCGAACAGCTGCGAGCGAAGCAACCGCGCGGCGAGGACGACGCCGCCGGCACCAATGGCCAAACCGCCGACCATCCAGAGGGCCCCCTGCCCCAGCACCAGCCGGGCGATCGCGCCGCGAGTCGAGCCTAGCGCCACGCGCACGCCGAATTCGCGCTCGCGCGCCGCGGCCATGTTGGCGAACATCGCGTAGACGCCGACCGATACGAGGAGCAGCGCCAGCGCGCCGAATGACGTGATGAGAACGACCGGCAATCGTCGCATCACGAAGCTGTCGCCGATGACATCGGTCACCGTCGACACCTTGTAGATCGGAATCATCGGATCGATCGCGGCGATCGCCCGTCGCACGGCGGTTGTGAGCGCCACCGGATCGCCCGGGGTTCGAATGGCCAGCACATTCCCGAACGACGATTGGCGGAATGGGAGATACATCGTCGGCTCGGGGGTGAGACGTGTCGGATCGTTGCGGACGTTGCCGACGATCCCGATCACAGTGATCCAGGGAGCCGTGGGGTTCGGCGGGCCGATGTGGATATGCGCGCCAACCGCGTTTCCCTTCGGCCAGTACCGTCGCGCCATCGCTTCATTGATCACGATGACCGGTGGTGCGTTTGGTCCGTCGGTCGTGGTGAAGACGCGGCCTTGCTTCAAGGGAATACGCAGCGTGCGGAAGAAATCCTCCGATCCGGCGCCGGTCGAGATGAACGGCACGGGCTCGTTCGGCGCCCAGGGCGCGTCTTGAATGAACAGGCCGTTGTTGTTGCTCATCATCGTCGGCAGCTGAGCCACCACGGCCGCATCGGAAACGCCGGGAAGAGCGCGAAGCTTTTGGAGCACGTCGTCGAACAAGCGATTGCGTGCTTCGAGCGAGCCGTACTTTCCGCCCGGCGGTTGCAACGTCACCGTCAACAACCCGCTCGGTTCAAAGCCGATCGGAGCGCTCGTCATCGCCCACAGGCTGCGAAGGAGCAGTCCCGCGCCGGCGAGCAGGCTGACGCACAGCGCGATCTGCCCGGCAACAAGGACGCCGCGCATGCGTCGCGATCGTACGCTTTCGCTCGTGCCGCGTGTCTCATCGCGCAGCGTCCGCTGCGGATCGGCGCGACCGACCGAAATCGCGGGACCGGCGCCGAAGGCGAGGCCGGTCGCCAACGTCAGCGCGAAGGTGACGAGAATCGCGCCGGTATCGAGTGAAAGGGTCGCATACGACGGAATCGCCGTGAGCGCCAGTCCGCGGAGCAGCCCCAACGCGCCCATCGCGATGGCGAGACCCGCGGCGCCGCCGGCGACGGCGAGCAGTACGCTCTCCGTGAGCAGTTGACGCAGGAGACGTCCCCGACCCGCGCCGAGAGCGACGCGAACCGCGAATTCCTTCCGCCGGGAGATCGTACGGGACAGCATCGCGCCGGCGAGATTGGCGCAGGTGATGAGCAACACGAGCGCCGCGCTGGCGAGCAACGCCAACAACGGTGTGCGCGTGTCCCCGACCATCGACTCGCGCAGCGACATCGCGGACAGGCCGATGCCGAGGTTGTCTTTCGCGTACAGCCGCTCCAATTCGGCGCCGATCGCGTTCAACTCGCGGTTCGCCGCCTGCTCGGTGGCGCCCGGCTTGAGCCGGCCGACGAAGCCGAAGTTGTGCGACCCTCGGACGGTGACCGGATTAGTCATGAAAAGCTTGACACCGAGCGGCTGATAGAAATCGGTGACGCCCTCCGGCGGAACGAAGCCGCGCGGCAACACGCCGACGACGGTGCGTGGAATGCCATTGAGCCGGATCGTTCGGCCGATCGCCGCCGGATCTCCGGCGAAGAGCCGCTGCCATGCGTCATGCGAGAGCATGACGACGGTTGTCGTGTCGTGCAGCGCGTCCTCGTCGCGGAACCCGCCCCCTCGAGCCGGTGACACGCCGAGCGTGCGGAAGAGCTGCGGCTCGACGAACATCGACTTGACCATCTGTGGCGTGTCGCCATTCAGATAGACCGCGTCGCGCGGCGAAAAGAAAGCGCCGAGGCTGGCAAAAGAATGTTGCCGCTCGCGAATGTCGCTCACCGTACCGGCGCTCAGCGAGCCGCGCGGTTGCGTGCCGTCGCGGAAGGGCGAAAACACGCGCAGAAGCTGGCGCGGCTGCGCGTAGGGGAGCGCGTCGAGAAGGACTGATTTGAAAACGCCAAATACGGCGGCATTGGCGCCGATGCCCAACGCCAACGTGACGATGGCGAGCAACGAGAAGAGTGGTGCGCGGACGGCCGAGCGGATGGCGAATTTCACGTCCTGGCGCAAATCGTCGAACCAGTCGCGCCGCGCCGCGGCCTTTCGGTCTTCGGAGAGCATGCGCGCGCAAACGTCGCGAACGGCGGCGATGTCGCCGAAGCGCTCGAGCGCCGCCCGGCGTGCTTCGTCCGGCGACATGCCGCTTGCGACGTACGAGCGAATGCGTTCTTCGACGTGAAAGCGCAGCTCGTCGTCCACCTCGGCTTCTGGCTTTTGCGCAACGAACCGGTATTCACGTTCCTGGCGACGGTCGCTCATGATCTCCTCGGCTCACTTGGCCCAACTCGGGGCGGACCTGGTGTTGATTGCCTGGTTGACGGCGTCGGCGAAGCGCCGCCATCCCGACGTTTGCTCGCGGAACTGTCGCCGCCCTTCGGCGGTGAGGTGGTAGTACTTGGCGCGGCGGTTGTTCTCGGTGACGCCCCACTGGGCTTTGATCCAGCCTTTGCGGGTCATGCGGTAGAGCGCCGGATAGAGCGAACCTTCCTCGACACGGAGGACGTCATCGGTCGCCGACTCGATCCAACTGGCGATGCCATAACCGTGCATCGGCCCCCAGGAGAGAGTCTTGAGGACGAGCAGTTCGACGGTGCCTTGAAGGAGGCCGGATTCTTTCTCGAACATCAGTCGCGTGGGTTGTCGTGGGTGAGACAGCGGGACCGGCCGGATGGTTTACTATGCCGGTCTAGGGAAGCTGGCCGGCGTCCGTTAGACGCGCCAGGGGTAGGCTTTGTCCGCTATTGTCCGCCGCCTGGGCTTGGTACCGGCGTCAGCGGCTAGCGTTGAAGTGCTCGAAGCCCGATCAAGGCGCGGCGGGCTCGCCCTTCAGAATGGTGGCCGAACCACTCGAACCGGGGGCGATTCACAGTCGATGAACGGCAAACGGCCCGCGGCAATCGCCGCGGGCCGTTCGCTACGCTGTTGCACTCGCCGAGATCGACTACGCCTTCCGATCGATACAGCCGGCGAACTGCGGATTGGGGCGCTCGGGGTCAGGCACCGGGAAATTCACGTCGCTGCCGTAGGGCACGCCCTTATACTGCTGGCCCGCCGGGAACACCTTGTCCTGCGACCGACCGTATTGACGCACCAACCGGCGAAGGTCTTGCAGCCGGTAGCCGCGCGCGAACTGCCAAAGTGCCTTCTCGCGGAAGAAGAGGTCGATGGCAGCGTCCTTCGTCGCCGGCGTCGTGGCGATTGCCGTCATCGTCGCGGGCTGGAAGTTGCCGATCTTGGGCGGCGCGGTGCGCAGACCATTGAGGATCGTCATCATCCCCGCATAGTCGCCGGTCTGGAGCTTCGCCTCGGCCTCGATGAGCCGCGCATCGATACCGGACACCATCGGGATGGGATCGTCGCGGCCCTTGAACACCTGTTGAATGAAGAACGGCGTCGCGCCATCCTCCGCCTGCAGGCCTTGGCTGGCCCCTTTGAGGATCGGAACGCGCGGATCGTTCAGCGACGCGAAGGGAATGGCGTTCAACGTCTGGAAAGTCTTGCTCGCGAAGGTGACGACACTGTCGCCGACGGAGTACCGACCGACCGAGTTGTTGAGCGTCCAGAAGCCGAGATCATCCGAGTTGATGGCAGCCTGCGTGATGAACAGATACTGGTACGACGTCGGGATCGCGGAGGTGGGAACGAGCGCCGCCGCCGCCGTGAAATTTCCCTGGTCGACGAGAACGCGGGCCTTGGTGATCAGCGTGGCCTGACGAACCGCGACGCTGTTCACGTCACTCCCCGAGCCGAGAATGGTCAGCGCGCTGTCGAGGTGCGCGAGCGCGACCGTGTACACTTCGGCGTTCGTGAGCGGCTTGAAATCGGGCGACGTGTAGTCGACGACGCCATTCGTATTCGTGCCGAGCGGGATGCCGTTGCAGAAGTTCTCCGCCAGGGTCATCTCGATGAAGCCGAGCGCCATGTACAACTCACCGATGTCCGCGGTCTTCTGCGGCTCGAATTGCGTCTCGGCGTTGATGGCATCGCGAATGTACCCACGCGCTTGCGTCGTGTGCGTGTAGTTGGTCGCGGAGTTATCCGGCGTGACCGTTCGGGCATCCACGTCGTTTTGAGAATTCTGGAAATCGGCGTTCATGAACTCGTCGGTCATGAGGGCCGCGGCCTCCCAGATCGACGAGCCGCCGAATCCCGACGCGGCCGGGTCGCTCACGACCCACTTGAGTCTGCCCATGGCGCCGATCTTGAGCGCCGCGGCCGCCGCCGGCGAGCCGACAGCGGTTTGATCGACGATGCCGGGGTTTTGCGGCTGCAGGAGCTCGTTCTTTATGTCGCAGCCCGAGATCAGCGCGACGGCGGCCATGGCAGCCGTCGCACCGACGATCCCTCGAGCGCGATTGGTTTGAATCATCATTATCATCGTCCTCGGGGGGTGAGGATCAGTACTTGAGGTTGAGTCGGAGCGTGAAATACGTCGGCAAGCCGGTGGTCTGGAACTCGTTCTGCGCTTCGGTCTGCGTGAGGCCGTAGTTCGCTTCGGGGTCGACACCCCACCACGACGTCCACGTCTTGAGATTGCGCGCGCCGAACACGAGGCTCGAGCCGTTGGCCGAGCGCAACCGATTGTTGACGAAGCTCGGCAGCTGAGCCGTCGCCGAGAACTCGCGGAACTTCCAGAACTGGTTGTTGCGGAAGTAGCCCGCCGACGACTTGTAGTTCGTGGTCGCCACGGTGGAACCGTAGGTCTTCGCGATCGCCGCGGCTTGCTGGTCGAGCGGCACCGTCGGATCCTGCGTCGCGCGGCATGCCTGCGGGCTGGTATTGCACTGGAAGTTGTTCGCGCCGTCGAGAATGCTCGCGCCGCCCTTGTAGTCGAACATCGCCTGCAGACGGAGGCGGCGGTTGAACAGATCGAAGCCGTTCTGAATCGAGATGATGTCGCGCGGCACGCGATACCCGAACGAGACGAAGCCCGAGTCGACGTGCACTTCGTTCACCTGCAGCACGCCGTCCTTGTTGTCGTCGCTGTAGGTGTACGGACGATACCACTGCTCGTTGATCGGGTGGCCGACAATCTGCCGGGCTTCACCGCTCGTGCTGCCGCTGGCGGTGCGCAAGCACGGCACGATCGATCCAGGCGCCACTTGGCACAGACCCGACACGGCGCCGAGCTTGAGCACCTTGTTGCTGAAGTGTGACGCGCTCACGAGCACGTCCCACGCGATGTTGCGGCGCTCCATCAGCTGCGCGTTCGCAGAAACCTCGTGTCCCCACCCCTGCGTCGAGCCGACGTTGAGCAGCGGGTTGAGCAGCGACGCCGTGGACGACGGGGCGAGGTTGATGTTCACCAGCGCGTCGGTGGTCTTCTTGTTCCAGAACGTGTATTCGAAGTGCAGCTTGTTGCTGAGCGCCTGCGCGTCGAAGCCCGCCTCCAACTCGGATGAACGCTCCGGCTTGAGGTTCGCGTTCCCCGGCTGGTTCGACGTGAGCCCCGGCGAATCGACTTCGGCGGTGCTGTTGCGTCCCGTGAGGGCCACGGTTGCCGGCGTGAAGAGAATCAGCGCCGTCGTCGGTCCCGGTTGCACACCGCTCGCGCCGTACGCGCTGCGCAGGCGGAACTGGTCGAGCCAAGAGAAGCGCGGGAAGAACGATTCATCCGACAGGATCCACGACAGACTGACCTTCGGATAGTAGACCTGCTGGAAGTTGGTGCCGAACGCGCTGTTCTGGTCCGTTCGAATCGCCGCCGTGAGGAAGAGGCGATCGTGGAAGCCGGCCTGCTCTTGCGCGTACAAGCCAAGCGTCTTTACCGCCGTCGGCTGACCTTGCGTCCCGGTTCGCGTCGACGCCGCCTGCACCGTGGACGCGCCCGGCGGCAGAATCGTTCCATTCGTCCGGACCGAGTCAACCTCCAGATTCGTATAGTCGGCTCCGAAGCTCGTCTTCATGTTGAGCCAAGAGCGTGCGTTCCACGTCGAGTTGCTGGCGATCTTCGCCGAGAAATTGCGGTTCTTGCCTTGATTGTCCGTCACGCGACCTTGCTTGGCGGTCGACGTTTGCGGCGGGCATTCGCTCACGCGGCACAACTGGAAGAAGTCCACGGCCGCGAGATCGAGGCCGACGGTCCCTTCGTTCTGCATCCACGCGAAGGGACGCCATGTCCCGGTGGCGCTGCCGGTGAAGCGCTGAATATCCGAGTTTTGCGTCACCTGCATGATGTCGCCCGACGCCCACTGATACGCGTCGTGGAGCGGAACGCCGTCGGATTGAAGCAGGGCCTTATCGAGACCGCAGCCCGTCTTCTCCGTGCCGGCCGGACAACCCTTGTACCCGTAGTTCTGCATGCCGACGTAATAGAGCGCGATGATCAGATCGCTCTCCGGCGGAATGCGGTTGTCGAGCTTCGAGAAGCCGCTCGACAGCGTGAGATCGAATTTCGGGCTGAGCGAGGCCGAGAGATTCCCGCGGAACGACGCGCGCTGCTGCGCCTCCGGGTGGAACCACTCGTCGCGAACCGGAACGTGCGCGGCGTCGAATCGCTGCAGCTCGAAGTTCTGCATCTGGATCGGGCCGGTCTCGTTATCGACGTCGGCGCTGGCGAAGAAGCGGAGGACATCGTTTCCGCCGCTGACGTTTCCGCCGAACAGGCTGCCATGGCCAAGGTGGACGAACGTGTTGTCTGGATCCTTGAGCCAGTTGTAGTGGGTCACGCTGTCCGAGCGGCAGTCGCCGCCAGTGTTCGCCGCGGTCACCATCGTGGCGATCTGGCAGCGCTTCACGGCGCCCGTCTTTGCATCCTTTCCGAAGTTCGCGTACATGTCGAGATAGGGCACGCGATCGTCGACCGTGCGTCCTTCGGCCGACCAATTCCATCGCGTCTTTCCGGCACGACCCTTCTTGGTCGTGATCACGACGACGCCGTTCGCCGCGTTGGTGCCGTACAGCGTGGCTGCCGAGGGTCCCTTCACGATCTCGATGTCTTCGATTTCTTCCGGATTCAGCGAATTCAGCATCGAGAAGCCGACGTCAGTGCCGGAGCTCAGGCTGCCGCTGGTTCCGAGACCGCCGGCCGAGTATCGCACGCCGTCGACGTACCAGATCGGCGCGTTGCTCAAGCTGATCGACGACACGCCGCGGATTCTGATCGTCGGCGCGCCACCGAGCTCCGTACCAGGAAGCAGCGTCACACCCGGCGACTTGGCGATCATGAGGTCCGACAAGTTGTGTGTCGGAACGCTTTCCACTCGATCGCTGACGTTGCCGAGGGTCGAGATGGCGTTCCCGAGCTCGACCTTACGCTGCTGGCCGGTGGCGGTCGTGACCACTTCTTCGAGTTGGGCGACGGCAACCGCGAGCGCGAAGTTAGCGCTGTCCGTCTGCCCGCCTGTCACGGTGATTGTCTTCTTTTGCGACTGAAAGCCGACGCGAAGCACTTGAAGCTGCACGGCGCCGGGAGGAACGTTGCGGAGCGTGAATCTGCCGTCTTCGCCGGTGGTGGCGGCTAACGTTGTTTGAATCCCGAGGACCCGCGCTTCGGCAAGGGGCTGGCCGGTGGCCTGGGATGTTACACGTCCGGTAATAGTCCCACCCTGACCGGACAACCTACCCGCGCCGGCGAGCAGGACAGTCGCGGCCGCGATGGCCGCGAAGGACTTCCGTCCAAAATCCATAACTTTTCCTCCAACAAGGTCGAACGAGGGAGCTACGGGCGACGAGAACTCAAGACGCGGCTCGGGTTGTCCCGTGCCGACCCAGCACATGCCGTCTTTGCGGACGACAAACCGCCGCCGTTACGAGCGGCTGATGAGTTTGGTGAATGTAGGTGGGTTCGGGAGGCTATCGAAGCGTCCAATCAACGTCAAGAACCGTGGAGCTAAGGTTTTCGGTCACATCCTGTCCGTCCGAAGGGGAATTCCTTCCCCCTCGCTAACGAAAAGCAAACAGCCCGCGGCGAATGCCGCGGGCTGTTTGTGTGAGAGTCCGCTTGTTCAGGCTTTACGATCGGTACAGCTACTGAACAGCGGGTTCACCTGTTCCTGGCTCGGTACGGGGAAATTCACGTCGACGCCGTACACGCCGCCCTTGAAGTAACTGCCCGTCGGGAAAACGTTATCCTGCGTGCGTCCGTACTGACGGATGAGACGGCGCAAATCAGGGAGACGCTGGCCGCGGCCGAATGTCCAGAAGGCCTTTTCGCGAAAGAGCAGTGAGATGGCCGCGTCGGTCGACGTCGGAGTCGGAAGTGCAGCCAAAGCCGGAATCGCCGTCACGCCGATCGTCGGCTTCGCGGCGCGAAGCGCGTTCAAGATTGTCATCATGCCCGCGATGTCGCCACCCTGCAGCTTCGCTTCCGCTTCATACAAACGCGCATCAACACCAGAGGCCAGGACGAGGGGATCGAACTGTCCCTTGTACAAGCCGCCGAGATAGAACGGGCGCGTGACGCCGTCCTCGGGCGGAACCTTCGGCGAAACTGAATCGCCGTTGATCACCGGAACGCGCGGGTCCTTCGACGAGACGAACGGCAACGCGTTCTTGGTGACGCTGACGGCGCCGTTGATGATGTCGAAGCTATCGGCGACGCCGATGCGCGCCGTGGAATTGTTCAAGCTCCACATGCCGTTCGAGCCCGCGGACGCCGAGAAGGTCATGTCGTACGCAAAGGTCGTCGGAACGTTGGCGACAAGCGTGGCCGCCGCGCCGGCGTTCGCCTTGTCCTTGTCGATCAGGACGCGAGCCTTCCACACGCGCGCGGCTCGATCGATAAACGTCGCCCCGGCCTGATCGGCGGGTGTCTTCGCCGACGCAATGGCCTTGGCCGTGTACACGAGCGCGGTGTCGAGGTGATTGGTCGCGCTGTCGTACACCTGAAGAACCGAGACCGGCGCACCGTTCACCTGAACGCCGTTGTCCATGTGCCCGAGCGGGATGCCATTGCAGTAGTTGTCGGCCATCGTCATCTCGAAGAAGGCCAACTCCATGTACAGCTCGCCGATCAGCGCGGTGCTATCCGGGTTGTACTTGATCATCGCGGCGATGGCGTCGCGAACGAAGCCGCGCGACTGCGTCACCGCACCGTAATTCCAGGAAACCGCGGCGTCGGTGAGGCGCTGGTCGGCGTTGATGCGGTCGACCGAGAAGTCGGCGTTCTTGTACTCATCGGCGAGGGTGCCGCCATACTGCCAGATCGACTCGCCGGATTGCACCTGCTTGTAGCGTCCGATCGCGCCGTTGCGCAGCGCGAGTGCGGCCGTCGGGTTGCCGACCGCCGAAGGGTCGACCAGTCCAGGGATCTGCGGCTGCAGCAGTTGGTCCTTCACATGATCGCATCCGACGATCGTGAAGACAGCAACCGCGAGCGCGGTCAGCCCAAGTCGAGCGCGATCCGCAAAGATCTTCATGTGTATCGTCCTCGGCTGGGGTTAGTACTTGAGGTTGAGACGCAGGGTGAAGTACGTCGGCGGCGGGAAGGTGTTGAAGTCGTTCGTGACTTCATTGCCGTTCACGCCGTAGTTCTGCTCGGGATCCACGCCGGTGAAGCTCGACCAGGTGTGAACGTTCCGAACGCCGAACACAAGGGTCGAACCGGTTTGCGACCGGAGGTACTTGTTGGCGACTTGCGGCAAGACCATCGATGCCGCGACCTCGCGCAGCTTCCAGAACTGCGCGGGCACGAAGTAGCCAAGGCGCGTCGTGTACGTGGTCCCGTTGACGCGCGTGCCGTTGTTGACGGCGACCGCACGCGCCTGCATCCACAGCGGCGCGGTCGGATCCTGATTGTCTCGGCACCCCTTCGGCGCGGCTGAGCACTGGAAGTAATTGCCCTCGAGGGTATTGCCGCCGGCGCGATAGTCGAGGAGCGCCGAGACGTGCAGTCGCCGACCCCAGAAATCGATGCCGTTCTGAATCGAGACGAGATCCTTCGCGAAGCCGACGGCAATCCTGCTCAGCGCCGTATCAACGGTCACCTCGCTCACCTGAATGATGCCGTCACCGTTCTTGTCGGCGTACGTGTATCCGCGGTACCACTGCGAGAACAGCGGATCGCCCTTGTGCTGCTGCGTCGTCGTGCCCGCGCCGATGACGAGATCCGCGCAGGTCGTCGCGCCATTTGTGGTCGTGCACTTCGACGGATCCTGGCCGAGGTCGACCCACTTGTTGTCGTTGTGCGACGCGCTGATCGTGACGTCCCAGCCGAAATTGCGCCGATCGACCAGTCCAAGGTTCGCCTGAACTTCGTTACCCCAGTTCTTCGTCTTTCCGATGTTCTGCAGAAGGCTCGTCACCGGCGCGCCGACCGACGACGGAATGGGAAGAGCGATGAGCGCGTTACTGGTCCGCTTGTCGTAGCGCGTGTAGTCGATGTGCAGACGACGATTGAAGAAGTCCGCCTCGAACCCCATCTCGAGCTCCGAGGAAGTCTCCGGCTTCAGATTCGGATTGCCCGGATTGCTGGCGAGCAAGCTGCTGACGTCGCTGCCGCTCTGCTGGTCGACTTTCGTCACGTTCTGCGAACCGGGCGAGAACTGCTGGAACGCGTCCGTGGGACGCGGCTGCACACCGTTCGCGCCGTACGCACCGCGGAGGCGGAACGAGCTGAGCCAGCTGAATTGCGGGAAGAACGTTTCATCGGAGGCGAGCCACGAGGCACTCACCTTCGGATAAGTGATGTTCTGGAAATTCGTACCGAACGCGCTGTTCTGGTCTTGGCGCGCCGCGACGGTGAGGAACAACCGGTCGCGAATCGACGCCTGCTCCTGCACGTAATACCCGAGCGTTTTGACCGCCTTCTGCTGTGCGGCGGAGAAGTTCACGAACGTGGACGTCGCGCCGAGCGTCGACGCACCCGGCGGAAGACCACGCCCCGACGCGCTCAGGCTGTCGCCTTCAGTATTGATGTACTCGCCGCCGACTGACGTCTTGAGGTTCAGCGCGGTGGTGGCCTGCCAAGATGCCGTGCTGGCCAGCTTCGACGAGAAGTTGCGGTTGTTCGCCTTGAAGTCGCTGACGTTGCCGAGACGCGCCGTCGCGCCGGACGCGGGGCACTCGTTCAGGCGGCAGACGTGGAAAACGTCCACTGTTGCCCAGTCGAGGCCAATCGTTCCCTCGTTCTGCAGCCAGGAAACCGGACGGTAATTGAGGGTGGTGCTACCGGTGAACCGCAGAATGTCATCGGTGGTGACGTACTGCATGATGTCGCCCGGCGCAAAGCTGTTGGCTTCGTTGAGCGGGAAGCCTGTCGGATCGATATAGCCCTTGCCATCGGAGCCCGTCATGCCGCAGCCGGTGTTCTCCGTGCCCTTGGGGCAGCCCTTCCAGCCGTAGCCCGCCTGACCGACGTACAGCAGGCCGATGATCAGCGAGTTGTCCGGCTCGATCGTGTTGCTGGATTTGCCGAAGCCCGCCGTCGCATTGATGTCGAATTTGGGGCTGAGCGCCGCCGACAGGTTCGAGCGGAGGTTGTACTTCTGTTGCTGGCGCGGATGGAACATCTGGTCCGTCACCGGCACGTGCAGGACGTTGTCGTAGTAATTGATGTCGCCGGCGGGCATTTGGACGACGCCGAACTCGTTGTCCATGCTGCCGTTCACGAAGAAGCGGACGGCGTCGGTGCCGCCGGACACCTGTGCGCCGAACAAGCTCCCGCGTCCGAGCTTGATGAACGTGACGTCGGGGTCCTCGAGGTAGTTGTAGCTCGTCACGCTATCCGAGAAGCAGGTGGCGCCGTCGGCGATGCCAAACTTGGACGTGACCATCACCGGGAGCTGGCACCGAATGTTGGCGGTCGATCCATTCCGGTGTCCGAAGTTCGCGTACTGTGGCTGGTAGTGATTGCGGTCATCCAGCGTGCGTGTTTCACCGGTGAAGGTCCAACGCGTCGAGCCGGCGCGGCCCTTCTTCGTCGTCACGACCACGACGCCGTTGGCGGCGTTGGTTCCGTAGAGCGTCGCGGCCGACGGTCCCTTCACGATCTCGATGTCCTCGATCTCTTCGGGGCTCAGGTTGTTGAGCAGCGAGATGTTGGTCTGGCCGGCCGTGCCGAAAGTGTTCGTGTTGTAGCGAACGCCGTCGACGACCCAAATGGGGGCATTCGTGAGATTGATCGACGACACGCCGCGCACGCGAATGGTCGGCGTTCCGCCGGTCACCGAACCGGAGAGTACGTTCACACCGGGTGCTTTCGACTGGAGGAGATCCTGCATCGACGTGATCGGCGTCTCCTCGACCTTTTTATTGATGTTGCCGAGCGTCTGGATGGCGTTCCCCAGCTCGACCTTTCGCTGCTGGCCCGTCGCCGTGGTCACGACTTCTTCCAACTGGACGACGGCTTGCTTCAACACGAAGTCGGCGTTGGTCGTAGAGCCGGCGGTCACGGTCACAGACTTCTTCTGAGACTGGAAACCGACGTGAAGGGCTTGAATGTCGAACGTGCCCGACGGGACGCCTTTGAGCGTGAACCTGCCGTCTTCGTTTGTGGTCGCGGAGACGGTGGTACTGACCACGATCACGCGGGCGTCAGGTAGCGGAAGGTTGCCCTCCGCGGTTATCCGCCCGGTGATGGTTCCTTGCGCTCGCGCGACCCTGGTGCTGCCTACCGCGAAGACCGCGAGGGCTAACAGCGTCCAACGAGTTCGACTCATGACCTTTCCTCCGAGGGGAGCGCGCACACCCCGGCACCGGGATTGGTGAGCGTACTAGTGCGCGTTCTAGTGGGGCGGGACGGAGCGGAAACGGCGGGACAGCAGCGGCAGACACTACGTTCGTTATAGAACAGCGTCAAGAACGCGTCAGGTCACATCACAAAACGACCGACTCGTCCCGCTACAGCAGACCTCGATGGTCTTGGCGTCCCGTTGCGGCGGGGTGCGCCGCGGCTTTTACGCCTGGCGATCGAGACACCCGTGGAAGAGCGGATTGACCGCCTCGCTGCTCGGCACCGGGAAGTTCACGTCGGCGCCGTATGAGCCGCCTTTGAAGTACAGGCCAACTGGGAAGACGGTATCCTGCGTTCGCCCGTATTGCCGGATTAGGCGCCGCAGGTCCGGCAGCCGCTGTCCCCGTCCGAAGGTCCAGAAGGCCTTCTCGCGGAAGAGCAGTGTGGTCGCCGCCTCCACGGTGATGGGCGTGGCGAGCGGTGGCATCGGTGGGATAGCAGTGACCCCAATCGTCGGTTTCGCCAGCCGGAGGGCGTTGAGGATGGCCATCATGCCGGAGACGTCGCCCGTCTGCAGCCTAGCCTCGGCTTCGTAGAGCCGGGCATCAACGCCCGATGCCAACACCAGCGGGTCGAACTGACCCTTGTAGAGCAGAGACAAATAGAAGGGCCGCGTGACCTGGTCTTCGGCAAGGACTTTGGGGTTCGCCTGATCGCCGTTGATCACCGGAACGCGAGGATCGTTCGCCGAGGCGAAAGGCAGGGCGTTCCTGATCACGTTCGTCACGCCGCCGACGACATCGAAGCTGTCGGCGACACTGATGCGGGCCGTCGAATTGTTGAGGGTCCACATGCCGTTCGCACCGCTCGCGCTCGAGAAGGTCATGTCGTACACGTAGCCGGTCGGGACGGCGGCGACCAACGCGGCCGCCGCTCCCGCGTTCGCTTTGCTCTCGTCGATCAGTACCCGGGCCTTGAGCACGCGCGAAAGCCGGTTGACGTAGACGCTATTCGAATCCACGGCTTTCGCGGTCAGGGCCATCGCCGTGTCGAGATGACTCGCCGCGCTGTCGTAGACCTGCATGATCGTCAGCGGCTCGCCGTTGCTCCGCACCCCGTTTTCCGTGTGGCCGAGCGGAATCCCATTGCAATAGTTGTCCGCCATGGTCATCTCGAAGAACGCGAGCTCGGCGTACAGCTCCGCGATCATCGCCGAGCTGTCCGGGTTGTACGTCTTCATGGCGGCGATCGCATCGCGCACGAAGCCGCGCGATTGCGTCGTGGCGGCGTAGTTCCACGATACGGTCGCATCGGTCACCCGCTGGTCCGCGCCGATTCGATAATTCGCGAAATCAGCGTTCTTGAATTCGTCGGCAAGCGTGCCGGCGTATTGCCAAATGGACTCGTTGCCGTTGCCATTGGTGAGCTGCTTGTATCGGCCGAGTGCACCGACGCGCAACGCCAGCGCGGCGGTCGGGGAATTGATCGCGCTTGGATCGACCAGCCCTGGATTTTGTGGCGCGAGCAACTCGGCCTTGACGCGGTCACAGCCGGCGATGGCGATCGCGGCGGCGATACCGACCGCAGCGGCTAGCAGAGTGCGATTCATGCGGCTGTCAACAGACATCGAGCTTCAATACTTGAGGTTGAGCCGGAAGGTGATGTACGTCGGCGGTGGGCTCGTGTTGAAGTCGTTCGTCACTTCGTTCCCATTGACGCCGAAGTTTTGCTCGGGATCGACGCCGGTGAAGCTGGTCCATGTGTGGATGTTCCGAAGACCGAAGACGAGCGTCGAGCCGTTTTGCGCCACAAAAAGGCGATTGATCCGCTTGGGCAGAAGAAGCGACGCGGACAGCTCACGCCACTTCCAGAACTGCGCGGGCACGAAGTAGCCGAGCGGCGTGGTGAAGGTCGTGCCGTTGACGTCCGTTCCGTACGTGACGGCGACGGCGCGCGCCTGCATCCACAATGGCGCGGCCGGGTCCTGGCTGTCGCGACAGGCTTTCGGCGCCGACGAACACTGGAAGTAGTTCCCCTCGAGCGTGCTGCCGCCGGCGCGGTAGTCGAACAACGCCGAGACGCGAAGCCGCCGCTGAAACAGGTCGACGCCCGTTTGCACGGACGCCAGATCCTTCGCGAAGCCGACGCCAATCTTGCTGAGCTGACTCGAGACCTGAACTTCGCCGCGCTGGATGATGCCGTCGGCGTTCTTGTCAGCAAACGTGAAGCCTCGATACCACTGCGTGAACAGCGGATCACCTTTACGCTGCTGGGTCGTCGTCCCGAGGCCGATCACGAGATCCTGACAGGCGCGATGCCCGGCCGCGTCGGTCGCGCAGGTCGACGGATCCTTGCCGAGATCGACCCAGGCGTTCGCGTTGTGCGACGCGCTGACGATGGCATCCCAGCTCACGTCTCGGCTCTCAACGAGCTGCACGCTGAGCTGCACTTCGTTCCCCCAATTGCGCGTCTTGCCGACGTTCTGGAGGAGGCTCGTCACCGGTGAGGCAACGGACGCCGCGATCGGCAGTGCGATGAGCGCGTCGCTGGTGTTTTTTTCGTACCAGGTGTAATCGAGGTGGAGGCGTCGATTGAAGAAATCGGCTTCGAGACCCGTCTCGTACTCCGCTGACTTCTCCGGACGCAGATTGGCGTTGCCCGGCTGGCTCGCCAACAGGCCGGGAAGATCGACGCCGGTTTGCGCGTCGATCTTGGTAATCGTCTGCGTCGACGCGCGGAATGTCTGCAACGCGGCGGTCGCTTGTGGCTGCACACCGTTGGCGCCAAAAGCCGTGCGCAGACGAAAGGAGCTCAACCAACTGTATCGAGGGAAGTAAGGCTCGTCCGAGAGCAGCCACGAGAGGCTGGCTTTGGGATAGGTGATGTGTTGGGATTTCGTGCCGAACGCGCTGTTCTGGTCCTGTCGTCCCGCAACGGTGAGAAAGACCCGGTCGTGCAGGCTGATTTGCTCTTGCACGTAATAGCCGAGCGTCTTGACGGCCGTCGGTTCGGTATGGCTATAGCCGACGAAGGTGGTCGTCGCGGCAAGGGAGGAGGCGCCTGGAGCAAGCGTGCGTCCCTGGGCCCATGTCTGATCGTGCTCGGTGTTGGTGTACTCCGCGCCCACCGACGTTTTGAAGTTGACCGACGGCCGGTATTGCCACGCCGCGCTGCTCGCCACTTTCGCCGAGAAGTTCCGCCGGCCGTCGCTCTGCGTGTAGACGTTGCCGACGCGCGACGTCGCGCCCTGGTTCGGGCACTCGTTGAGCCGGCAAACGTGGAACTGATTCTGATCCGCCCAGTCGACGCCGACGGTGCCTTCGTTCTGCAGCCACGTCAGCGGCCGCCAGTTGAGGGTCGTGCTGCCGGTGAAGCGTTGCACGTCGTCGGTCCACACGTACTGCATGATCGAACCGGGCGCGAACCCGTTGCTGTCGTGCAGTGGGAAGCCGGTCGCGTCGTAGTACTGCTTCGAGTCCGGGCCGGTCATACCGCAGCCCGTCAGCTCGGTGCCCTTGGGACAGCCTTTCCAGCCATAGCTGGCCTGGCCGACGTAGAGTAAGCCGATGATCAACGAGTTGTCCGGCTCGATGACGTTGCTCGACTTGCCGAATCCGGCGTTCGCCGAAAGGTCGATGCTGGGCGAGAGCTCGGCCGAGACATTGGTGCGGAAGTTCAGCTTCTGCTGCTGCCGCGGGTGCAGCATTTGGTTTGTCACCGGGACGTGGAGCGTGTCGTCGTACCAACGAATGTCGGCCGCCGGCATCTGAATCGGACCAAACTCGTTGTCGAGCGCGCCGCTCGAGAAGAAGCGCACGGCGCCGGTACCCCCGCTCACCTGACCGGTGAACAAGCTTCCGCGGCCCAACTTGATGAACGTCCGCTCGGGATCGGTGAGATAGTTGTAGCTGGTGACGCTGTCCGAGATGCACGTCGCGCCATCGGAGATCTTGAACGCCGCCGTCTGCATCACGTAGAGCTGGCAGCGAATGTTCTTGGTCGGTGCCGCCGGCGAGTGTCCCCAGTTCGCGTATTGCGCCTGATACGGATTGCGATCGTCGATCGTGCGCGACTCCGCACCGAAGCTCCAGCGCGTACTACCGGCGCGGCCTTTCTTCGTGGTGACGAGAACGACGCCGTTCGCCGCGTTCGTCCCGTAGAGCGTCGCGGCCGACGGTCCGCGCACGATCTCGATGTCCTCGACCTCCTCGGGACTCAGGTTGTTGATCAGGCTGATCTGGGTCAGGCCGGCGGATGCGTCGGACTGGTCGACCAGGTAGCGAACGCCGTCGACCACCCAGATCGGCGCGTTGCTCAGCGTGAGGGACGACACACCGCGGACGCGAATCGTCGGCGCGCCGCCGACGACGGAGCCGGGGAGGACGTTGACGCCCGGCGCTTTCGCGACGAGCAGATCTTGCATCGCCATGATCGGCTGCTCTTCGACGTGCTTGGCGACGTCCCCGAACGTGCCGATCGCGTTCCCCAGCTCGATCCGGCGCTGTTGTCCGGTGGCCGTGGCGACGACTTCCTGCAGTTGTACGACGGCCGGTTTCATGACGACGTCGGCGGTTGTCGTCGCGCCGGCGGTCACGGTGATCGTTCGCTTTTGCGATTGGAATCCGACGCGGAGCACCTGGATGTCGACTGCGCCTGACGGAACGCCCTTGAGCGTGTATCGTCCGTCTTCGCCCGTGATCGTGGACGCCGCCGTACTGACCACGATGACACGCGCGTCCGCCAAGGGCATGTTGCCCTCGGTGGTAATGCGTCCGGAGATGGTTCCTTGTGCCGGCGCGAATCGTGGAAAGGCGGCTGCAATGAGCGCGAGCGTCCAAGGAATTCGACTCACGGGCCTCCGGCGAGAGTTCGGCTCAGACCTTATCTTCGGGTAACAACAGCGTCAAGAAGGGCGGCAGACTCACCCTGCCACGTTCGTCCAAGGAGATTTCGATGGTTTCCGGAACTCGTTTGCGCGTCGCCGCGCTCGCCGTCGCAGTGGTGTCGAGCGCGACTCCGTTGCGCTCATTCGCCCAGCGGGCCGCGCCACTGCCCACGCCGGAATCGGTGATCGGCTTTCCCGTGGGCGCCGATTACAAGTTGTTCACGTACGATCAGTCGATCGACTACTTCAAGCGACTGGCAGCGGCGAGCAATCGCGTCAAGCTGATCACCGTCGGGAAGACGTCGTTCGGGAAGACGTGGACCGCGGCGATCATTTCGTCGCCGGCGAATCTCGCCAATCTCGATCGCATTCGCGCCGCGAACATGCGGCTGGCGCATCCGGAGGGGCTGAGTGAAGCGGAAGCCAAACGGCTCGCGTCACAGGGCCGCGCGATCGTCGACATCAGCGGCGGCCTGCACGCCTCCGAGATCGCCGGATCGCAGCACACGCCGCAAGCAGCATACGAGTTGCTGTCGCGCGCCGGCGAGCCGGACATGAAGGCGATCCTCGACAGCGTCGTCTTCTTCCTCTGGCCGTCGATCAATCCCGACGGACAGGACATCGTCGTGAACTGGTGTCGGGCGCGCGACGCCGCGCCCCAGGGCGCGACCGTGGCGCCGATGGAGCTCTACCAGAAGTACGTCGGCCACGACAACAATCGCGATTCGTACATGCTCAACGTCATCGAATCACGCGTGATTCAGCGGACGTGGCGCGAGTGGGAGCCGACGATCATCTACGTGCAACACCAGTCGTCGCCCTTCCCCACGCGCATCTGGCTCCCGCCGTTCGCCGATCCCGTGGGCTTCCGCGTTCCGCCGATGATGGCGCGCGAAGTGAACGCGATCGGCACGCGGATCGCCGAAGAGTTGGACGCGCAGGGAAAACCGGGCGCCGTTTCGCAGCTCGAGACCTACGACGCGTGGTATCCCGGCTACATCGACTACATGCCGATGTATCAGAACATCGCCTCGTGGTGGACGGAAACGCAGGGAGGCAACTGCGCGACGCCGCGCACGACAACCGCCGACAGTCTCCCGCAGGGATATCGCGACCAGCGTCCGACGTCGCTCTACTCCAGTCCCTGGATCGAGGGCACGTGGCGGTTGCGCGACGCCGTCGATTACATGGTCACGGCGGATCTCGCGACGCTCAATTACGCGGCGAAGTTCAAGACGGAAATGCTGTTCAACCGATACAAGTCGGCGCGCAACACGATTCAGCAATTTCAGAAGAGCGCGCCGTACGCGTACATCATCGCGCAAGATCAGCATGACCCGATGGCGCCGGTGGAGCTGTTGCGGCGCATGGCGTTCATGGGTGTGCGCGTCAAGCAACTCGACCGCGACGCATCCAATGGTGGAACGACCTACCCCAAGGGGACCTGGGTCATTCCGATGGATCAGGAGTTCGCGCAGCTGGTGCGCGAGTTGTTCGAGCCGCAGCGCTATCCCGACATGGGCGACGACACGCCGTACGACGCCGCCGGATGGACGCTGCCCTATCAAATGAACGTCGCCGTGGTCGAAGCGCGCACGCCGCTCACCGACGACTTCAAGTCGGCGATGAAAGCCGTCCAGGGCAAAGCGGTGGATTGGCGGACGAATCCAGACGAGCCGTTCGCGACGAGCGCCGCCGCGGCGGGAATCGTTGCGCCGGCGGGCGGGATAACCGGGTCGGGGCCCGACCTCGTCCTCGATCCCGCGCAGAACAACAGCTTCCGTTTGATCAACCGGGCGCTCGCCGCCGGCGCGAGCGCGCGCGTCGCGCCACCGGCGAACGGCAAAGGACTTCGATACGTCCTGACGGGACTCGATCCCGCGAAGGCCGATGCCTGGGCGACCGAGCTCTCGGTCCGCGCCGAGCGCGCGACGGCCGCCGGAGCAATCGCGGCGCCGACACGCGTCGCCGTGTTCAAGTCGTCGCCGGGAGTGATGGATGAGGGCTGGACGGAGTGGCTGTTCGATACCTTCGGCAGCAAGTACACGCTCATCACGCCCGCCGACATTCGTGCCGGCAACCTTGGCGCGAAGTTCGACGTGATCGTGACCGCGTCACAAGGAATCGGCGGCGGCGGTGGACGCGGGGGCCGTGGCGGTGGCGCCGGGGCTGGCGGTGGGCGGGGTGGCCGCGGCGGGGCAGCGGCCGACAGCGCCGCACAGGAGGAGATCCGCGCGATCGATGAATTCGTGCGCGGCGGCGGAACGGTCGTCGCGTGGAATCAGGGCGCGACGTCGCTCGTGAACGCGCTGCGGCTGCCCGTCCGAAACGTGGTCGGCGGATTGAACCGGCGCGATTTCTTCACCGGCGGCTCGATCATGCAAGTGATCACCGACCCGGCCCACCCGGTGATGGCGGGGATGCCGCAGAAGGCGGACGTCATGGTGTTCAACAGCCCGGTGTTCACGACGACAGAAGGATTCGAAGGCGCGGTGATCGCCAAGTTCCCGAGCGATACCACGCCGCTTCGCTCAGGATTCCTGAGCGGCGCGCAGTACATGAAGGGCTACGCCGCGGCGGTCGATGTGAAGCGCGACAAGGGACATCTCATCCTGTTCGCGTTTCAACCGCAGTGGAGGGGGCAGCCGACCGGAACCTTCCGCACGGTATTCAACGCGGCGTTCTTTGCGCGGGAGGTGGCCGACCAGGTGAAGGGGACGGCGGGATTCTGGAGCGAGCCGGCGGCGGGGAAGAGCGGAGGCGGGACTGACAAAGGGCGGGACTAACAAGAGACGGAACTGACAAGCGCCGGAACTGACAGAGACAGGGACTGACAAACGACGAAATGATCAAAGCGGGACCTGACCGGGGGGCGACGGTCGGTCCCGCTTCTCGTTTGACGCGCGCGACAGGATTCGAACCTGTGACCTTCGGCTCCGGAGGCCGACGCTCTATCCAGCTGAGCTACGCGCGCATGGTTGCGTTGTGCGGTTGAAAGCTAGCTCGTGGCTCGCATTCAACTCAAGCTTGGACGCAGACTTAGTGCAGGCGAATCAGCCAGTTCGACCTTGCGGCTCGCCACCGGCATCCTCCGACATAACGGCGCGAAAGCCCGGGCGGGGTTGGCCTCTGCCTTGCTCCTGCTCTGGCTGCAATGTCCCGTCGCCTGCGCTGGCGGAATCTCGCTCTCGGTGTCGCCTCGGCTGCCGTGGTGCTGACCGTCGCGCTTCTCATCCTGGTCTACGGCCGCGTCGGCACTCTGCGCGGCAAGACCTTTCGGATCTACGTCACTACCGACGCAGCCCGCGGGGTGATTCGCGGGACGGAAGTGTGGCTCGACGGTCAAAAGGTTGGTCTCGTCAAGAACGTGGATTTTCGTGCCGCGTCGACCAGCACGAAAGAACGGCTCGTCCTCTCGCTCGAGATGCTCGACGTCGCGCGCTCGCACGTGAGGGCGGATTCGCGAGTCGATATCCGCGCCGGCGGGACCCTGATCGGCAATCAGGTGGTGTACATCACCAGCGGTACGGCGAAGAACGCCGTCATCGCCGACGGCGACACGCTTCAGTCCCGCGGGCAAAGCGATCTCGAGTCGGCAGTGTCCAAGGCCGCCGTCGCCGCACGGGAGTTTCCCGCAGTCATGGCGAACGTCAAGGTCCTGGCGGCCCAACTTCAGTCGGCTCAGGGCACCATTGGAGCGGTGATGGGGTTAAAGGGTGACGTGAAGTTCGGCGCTGTACGTGCGCGAACCGAGCGCGTCATAGGGCGGCTGTCGAGCTCATCGGGTACGATCTCTCTGGCATTGAGCGATTCGGCACTCCTCCGGGCCCGCGTGCAAGCCGCGATGGCGCGCGCCGATTCAATCCGTCAACTGCTGGCGTCCGACAGTCATTCGTTGGGGCGCTTCCGAAAAGACAGTACGCTCGCCCGCGACGTCGCGGATATCCGATCGGAGCTTGGGCGCGTCCGAAGCCTGCTCAACAATCCTGACGGGACCATTGGTCGGTTGCGGACAGATTCAGCCCTGGTTCGGGCCGTTCACCGCGACTTCGCGGCATTCGATTCGCTATTCACAGATCTCAAGAAGCACCCTCTTCGTTACATCGCGTTCTAGCCCGGCGGCGAGCGTTCGCCGCCTGCTCCTTCCCCTTGACCCTCCCTCGCGGCATCGGTAGGTTCGCATGAACTTAGGACCCCGGCTTCGTCCGCCGCACCCCACGCCGCGGCTTCGCGCAGCGTCGCCAACGTCAGGCAGCGCGCTCCAGGAGACCGAGGACCCTCTCCGCGCTTCCGCACCGTCCGTCCCCTCCCCCGTTCCCCCCCCGCTCATCCCGGCCTCACCCCCGCCTGTCGCCGCTAAGCCTTTTGTCGCGGCCGACATCCCGACGTCCGTGAATATCGCTGAGCTGAAGCGCAAATCTGTTCTCGAGCTCCAGGACATAGCCGAAGGCTATGACGTGGAGAACATCGGCGCGCTTCGCAAGCAGGAGCTCATCTTCCAGATCGAGCAGAAGCTGCTCGATCAGAATGTGCTCCTCACCGGCGAGGGAGTGCTCGAGATTCTGCCCGAGGGCTACGGCTTTCTGCGCAGCAAGGATTGGAACTACCTCTACGGCCCGGACGACATCTACGTCTCGCCGTCGCAGATCAAGCGCTTCGACCTGAAGACGGGCGACACGGTGAGTGGTCAAGTCCGCCCGCCGAAGGAGTGGGAGCGCTACCTCGCGCTGCTCAAGGTCGAGTCGGTCAACGGCGACGAGCCGGAAGTCGCCAAGGCGCGCGTCACCTTCGACAATCTGCGACCGCGCTATCCGGAAGGCCGCCTCCGTCTCGAGACGAAAGACGGCGACTTGAGCATGCGGATCATGGATCTGATCGCGCCGATCGGCAAAGGCCAGCGCGGGTTGATCGTGGCTCCGCCGCGCGCCGGCAAGACGATCCTTCTCCAGAAGATCGCCAACGCCATTCGCGAGAACCATCCGGAAGTCACGCTCATCATCCTGCTGATCGACGAGCGGCCGGAGGAAGTGACCG
Source organism: Gemmatimonadaceae bacterium (assembly GCA_035535975.1). Taxonomy (GTDB): domain Bacteria; phylum Gemmatimonadota; class Gemmatimonadetes; order Gemmatimonadales; family Gemmatimonadaceae; genus JAQBQB01. Next base: position 22,951 of record DATLPC010000149.1, read on the forward strand.
ACACGATCGCCAACGTCGACGCCGAGGTGATTTCGTCGACGTTCGACGAAGAGGCGACGCGCCACGTGCAGGTCGCCGAGATGGTGATCGAGCGCGCGAAGCGGCTCGTCGAGCACAAGCAGGACGTCGTCATCTTGCTCGATTCGATCACCCGTCTCGCACGCGCGCACAACGCCGTAACGCCGCAGTCGGGGAAGATTCTGTCCGGCGGCGTGGACGCCAAGGGTTTGGAGAAGCCCAAGCGCTTCTTCGGCGCCGCGCGCAACATCCAGGACGGCGGCTCGCTCACGATCATCGCGACGGCGCTCATCGAGACCGGCTCGCGCATGGACGAGGTGATCTTCGAGGAGTTCAAGGGTACGGGCAACATGGAGCTCGTCCTCAGCCGCCAGATCGCCGAGCGTCGGGTGTACCCCGCGATCGACATCGGCAAGTCGGGCACACGAAAGGAAGAGTTGTTGTTCACGCAGGAAGAGCTGAACCGCGTCTACCTGCTGCGGAATTTCCTCGCCGACATGCCGGAAGCGGAGGCGATGGAATTTCTGCTCAAGCAGATGTCGCGCTCGAAGAACAACAAGGAGTTCTTCCAGCAGATGGTGCAGGGTTAGCCTCACCGAACGACGTGAACGGTCCCTCCGAACGCGGACGGTTGCTGGCAATCGACTACGGCGAACGTCGCGTGGGGCTGGCGATCAGTGATCCGACGGGCACGATCGCGTCGCCCGCCGGCGTGATCGTGCGACGGGCCGGCAAGCGTCCGCCGATCGCCGAGATAGTGCGTCGCGCCGAGTCGCTCGAGGCGAAGGGGTTCGTCGTCGGCCTCCCACTCGATGGCGAAGGCAACGAAACTCCGCGCTCCGCCGAAACCCGGGTCATCGCGGCCGAACTGTCACGTCGAACCGGCTTGAGCGTCGAGCTAGTGGACGAGCGGTATACGACGGCCGCGGCGCTTCGCGCCGTACGCGAGATGGGCGGCTCGACGCGTGGTCGCAAAGGCGACGTCGACGCGCTCGCCGCGACGGTACTCCTTCAGCAGGTGCTCAACCGGACATAACCGACCGATGAAGCGTGGCTGGCGATCTTTCGCAGCGATGAGCGTTGCGCTCACGATCATGGCGTGCGGCTCAGGGAGCGGGACGCCCGTACGGGTGACGATCCCGCAGGGAGCGACGCTGCGTGTGGCGGCCGACTCGCTCGCCAAGGCCGGGGTTGTCGCATATCCCCGTTTCTTCCGCGTCTACGCTTCGATGCGTCGAGGCGATCGCGGGATCAGGGCCGGCACGTACATGCTTCGCCCCCACGAGGGTTGGGGCACAGTGCTCGACGCGCTCCGGCGCGGCAAAGGACTCGTACACATCGTGACGATACCCGAGGGCTTCTCGATCAGTCAGATCGCGCCGCTTCTCGAGAGCAAGTTGACGGCGCCCGCCGATTCGGTGAGCGCGGCCGTGAGTGATACTGCCCTGCTCCACCAGCTCGACGTACCGACCAAGACGCTCGAGGGCTATCTCTTCCCCGACACGTACACCTTCGCCGACGGGACGACCGCCCGGGCCGCGGTGGACGTGATGGTTCGCCGTTTCGAGCAGGTGTGGAAACCGGAATGGACGGCCCGTCTCGATACCGTGCACCTGTCACGGAACGACGTGATGGCGCTGGCGTCGATCGTCGAAAAAGAGGCCCGACTCCCTGAGGAGCGCCCGGTGATCGCCGCCGTCTATATGAACCGCTTGCGCGCCGGCATCCCTCTGCAAGCCGATCCCACGGTGCAATTCGCGCTCGGCAAGCACGTCGCGCGCGTGTACTACAAGGATCTCGAAGTCGAGTCGCCGTACAACACGTACAAGCACAAAGGACTCCCACCCGGTCCGATTGCGTCTCCCGGAAAGCCGAGCATCGAAGCGGCGCTCTATCCGGCGAACGTGCCTTTCATCTACTTCGTCGCCTTCCCCGACGGCCACCACGAATTCCGCCGCGATCTCGCGGGCCACGAGAAGGCGAAGGTCGAAGCAAGAAAAGCCTGGGACTCGCTCGAGACCACTCGGCGTACCGATACCGCGCGCGCCAAATAGTTTCCGCCACGGAGCGCGACGAAAGGCTACGCGCCGAGTGATTCGGAGCGCCAGCGGAAGCTGACGTCGGGGGCGCGCTCGTGGGTTCCGCTGCGGCGACCGCCACTCTTGCCGGGAACGTGTCGCTTGTTTTCGTCGCGGTAGGTTCGCTTGAGGCGATCCAGTACACGCGGCTCGAGCACCAAATCCACGAGATCGGGATCGAATTGCTTTCCTCGGCCCTCTCGAATCACGTCGAGCGCCGCGGGGATGCTTCGGCCCCGACGGTAACGGCGCGTGTGGGTGAGCGCGTCGAACGTGTCGGCAATGGTGACAACCCGCGCCTCGATCGGGATCTGGTTGCCGCGAAGACGGCGCGGGTAGCCGGTGCCGTCCCAACGCTCGTGGTGCGCAAGGACGCCGGCCGGTAGGTCGGGGTAGAAGCTCGCCAGCGGCGCGAGGACCTGGGCGCCGCGCTGGGGGTGCGTGGCGATCTTCCGCCGCTCCTCGCGCGACAATGGTTTTCCGTCGTGCACGATGTCGAAGAGCGCCTGGTGAATTTTGCCGACGTCGTGAAAGAGCGCGATCCGCTCCACGGCCCGGCACTGGTGCCGCTCGAGCCCGAGCTCGTCCCCGATGACGAGTGCGTACGCGGCCACTCGGCGCACGTGCATCCCCGTCTCTTCGTCGTTGGCCTCGATGGCGTTGAGGAGCGTCTCCAGCGCCCCGGCGGCGACACGCTCCGCCAGCCGCCGGGACTTGTTCTCGCGATAGACAAGAACCCCCGCCGAAAGCCCGGCGGCCAGGGAAAGGGCGGTGTTCAACCGCTGGCGGGTCATCGATTTCATAAAGGCTTGTTTCGCAAGAAGCGAGCGGGTGGATCCAAGCCGGATGGCGCCCTCCCGACCCGCGGTCTATTTTCGCCCCGTGACCGCACCGCGGACTGCCACTCGACGCGCGACCCTTGGCGGCCGACGTGCGCCCATGACCTCGCCGGTCCCGGCCCCGCGAGCCTACGGCTGGCTCATCCCCGCGGCCGTCGCCGCGGCGACGATTACGGCTTTTCTTCCCATCCTCGGTAATTCGTTCGTGGACTGGGACGACGACAGGAACTTCGTCAACAATCCTCACTTTCGCGGGCTGCGGCTGGAGCAACTCCGCTGGATGTGGTCGACGTTCCACATGGGCCACTACGTCCCATTGTCGTGGATGACGCTCGGGCTCGACTACGACGTGTGGGGGATGAACCCGACCGGATACCACCTCACGAGTTTGCTGCTGCACGCGGCGAACGCGGTCGTGGCCTACGCGCTCGTGCGACGACTCCTCACGCTCGCCGAGCCGGAGACGGCCGAACGACAACCGGGGTCGATCATGATCGCGGCATGCATCGGCGCTCTCGTCTTTTCGCTTCATCCGCTCCGCGTCGAATCGGTGGCCTGGGCCACCGAGCGCCGTGACGTGCTGTCGGGACTGTTCTGCTTGATGAGTATTCTCATATACGTGCGATCGCGAGACACGGCGCGCGATCGCCGTGGTTGGCTGGTCGCGCTGGCGCTGTTCGCCTGCGCGCTTCTCTCCAAGGCGACGTCGATGACGCTGCCGGCGGTCCTGCTCATCATCAATGCGTATCCCTTGCGACGCGTCGGTGGACGCGTCGGGTGGTGGAGCGCGGCGGCCAAGCGCGTGTACGTCGAGCTCGTCCCGTTCGCGGTGTTGGCGGTCGGGGTCGCCGTCCTCTCGATCGTGGCGCTGCACCCCTCGAAGCAGCTCGCCGGCGGAGCGAAAGTCGCGGTGTCCACGTATAGCCTGATGTTCTACTTGTGGAAGGAGATCGCGCCCGTCGGGCTGTCGCCGCTGTACGAGATGCCGCGGCACGTCAATCCGTGGGAACCGCGCTTTCTCGCCAGCTACGTATTCGTCGTCGCGCTGGCGGTTTCACTCTGGATCGGCACGCGCAAGCAGTGGAGCGGATTCGTCGCCGCGATGACCGCGTTCGTACTCGTGACGCTTCCGATGCTTGGCGCGGTGCAGAACGGACCGCAGATCGCCGCCGACCGGTACACCTATCACGCGGCCGTCGCGCTCGCGGCGTTGCTCGCCGGCGGCGCGCTCCGGCTGGTATCGCTCGCCCGCGGAACGACGGTTTGCCTGGCGGTCGTTGTCGTACTGACGTTGGGCGCGCTCACATGGGAACAGAGCGGCGTCTGGCGCAACTCGGAGACGCTGTGGCAGCAGGTTCTCGACGTGGATCCGAACTCCTCCATCGCGAACAGCTCGATGGCGAACGTCCGATACAGGCAGAACCGGGTTCGCGAGGGATTGGAACACAGCCAGCGGGCCGTGGCGCTCAATCCCGACTATGGCGATGGTTTCAACGGGCTCGGCGTAGGCCTCGCTCGCGAAGGGCGCGTCGATGAGGCGATCGCGGCATACGAACGAGCGGTCTTGCTCGAGCCGACGTTCGACGAGGCCGAGACCAACTTGGGCGTAAGCCTGGCGCAGCAGAACGACGTCGATGGCGCGATCCGCCACTACGCGCACGCGCTGTCGATCAATCCCGACAACAGCAACGCACAGGTAAATTGGGGGAACGCGCTCGTTCGTCTCGGACGGCCGGGCGAAGCCGTCGAGCACTACGCCGCGGCGATCCGGATCCAGCCTGACAACACCGACGCAGAATTGAACTGGGGAGTTTCCTTGGCGCGCCAAGGACAATACGCCGGCGCGATCGAACACTTCCGCGCCGCGTTGACGATCGATCCAAACAACGCCGACGCTCGAGGCTACTTGACACGCGCGACGCAATTGTTGGAGGCGCCGCGTCAACTGCCGCCAAACCTCTGATGACTCCACGATGTTCATTGCCCATCTGAAAGAGTCGACGCCACAGGCCGATGGTTTCTCCGATCTGCGCCATCTCTTCGCGTACGATCCGGGCCGCTCACGCTATCTGTTGCAGTTCACGCAAGCGGTGATGCGATCACCCGGCCGGCTCACCCCCGGCGAACGCGAGCTGCTCGCGGCGATGACCTCTCAGGAACGCCGCTGTCTTTTTTGAGTAGGCTCCCACGCGGCGGTCGCCGCGCAGTATCTGGGGCGTGAGGAAGTCGATCGCGTGCTCGCTCGGCGCGATCTTTCGGCGCGCGAGACGGCGTTTTGGATTCTTGTCGACGCGTCGAACGACCGCACCGACGCGGGCCGACGCTTGGCGAGCGGGCGGGCGTGCGAGGCACTGTCGGCCGACGAGATGTACCTCGCGAGCCTGGTGATCTCGCTGTTCAACTTCTATAACACATTCGTCGATTTGAATGGCGTCGACGAGCTCACGCCAGAGGGGTACGAGGCGTCGGGCGTCCGGCTGTCGACACAGGGATACTGTCCCCCGCCGGAAAAAACGGAGCCGTAGCGCGACTCACTGCTTCGAGACGACCACCTCTTTCGCGCCGGCCGGCACCGGGGTGCGCGTCTCGCCGCCGCCCGGCCAGCGGACCCACACCGCGGTCGGCTGGGTCTCGAATCCGAAGACCTGCACTGCGCCGTTTTGCGACCAATACCCGGAGCCCGCCTGAATCTCGCGCACGGGGCCGGAGTGATCCGCGTACATCAAGCGGAGTTGTGCGCCGACTCCATCGGGATTCGACGGTGGTCCCTGAACACGAACGCGTAGTCCCGGCTTGGCGCCGCGATTATGGAAGAGACGCGTCGCCGCCGCGTTTTGTGAAACGGCCAAATCAAGTCGGCCGTCGCCGTCGAAGTCGCCGTACGCGGCGCCGCGCTGATCTCCGTACACGACGATCCCGGACTTGGCGCCGGCGACAGGCGTCAGTCCGCCCTTGCCGTCCCCGAGCAGCAACAATCCGCGGCCCGCGTCGTAGCGCGGCGTGCCTACGGCGGTCGGGAAGAAGTTCTGGCTCAGGAAGAGGTCTTCCTTCCCGTCGCCATCGAAGTCCGCGACGCCGGCGTAGGACGCGGGCGCGAACTGCGCCTCGACCGGCATCGGACGCGCCTCGAAATGATCGCCGCGATTGAGGAACACCATGTTGTCCAACGTTACGATGGACTGCTGGCGCGTCAGGTCCTTGTGCGGCCCGAGCACCGAGTCGACCGAGGCGTCGGCGTAGGCGGCGAACGATCGAACGCGAACTGGCAAGTCCTCCATGATCGAACGGACGCGCGCGTAGCTGTTCAGTGGAGCGAGCACGTTGGTACGCGGGTCTCGTTGCGCGAGAAGCGGCTCCGTCTCGCTATTGCCGCCGAACGGTCCGAAGACAACCGACAGCGGATGCGCGGTGTCCACCGGCGTCATCGTGTTCCGGCCCCAGCTCGTCGCCACGAGATCGAGGCGTCCGTCGCCGTCCAGATCGCCCGCCGCGACGCCGATCCAGCGACTCGTCCACTTGTCGAATCCGAGCGACGCGGGAGCGCGAACGAACTTTCCATTACGGTTGAAGAAGACGGCGATCGATCCCCACTCACGGGCCAGCACGAGGTCGGGATGGCCGTCGCCGTCGAGATCGGCGAACATCGCCGCCGACACCATGCCGATGTCCGCCAACGTCCGTGTGTTGACGGTATCCATCACGTACGTCCCGCCGACATTGCGGTAGAGCGAGGACGACGCCGGTTTGGGGTACGCGGCTGGAATCGCCCGTCCGCCGACGAACAAGTCGAGCGTACCGTCGCCGTTGTAATCGGCGAGCGCTATCGGGCCAGGCGTCGATACGCGCGGCGGCGCGATGTCCGCGCCGCTCGTGCCAACCCCGCGCGCGTTGGCCGGTATCGCCACCGCGGACGGCCCCGGACGCCCTTCCCAACTCGAGAACCCGGCGAAGATCCTGCCGCCGTCGGCCGCGGTGGCGGCGAGCCCCGTCAGATCAGCGGGCGACAGCGGTCCCTGTTTCGGCTGCGGAACCAAGCGGCCGTGCTCGTTGTGAAATACCGTGAGTCGTCCGCCCCGACCCGTGCCAATGATTAAATCCTCATAACCGTCCCGGTCGTAATCGAACCATACAACGCCGGGCCCGAGCTGGGAGAGTGAATTCGGCAGTAGGAATTGCCGCTCCCAATCGTCGAACGGCGCGTCCACATGCTTCTCGCCGCCGAGCTGCGCCGTCGCGTCTTCGAACAACGCCGAGTCGCGGTGCGCGGTCGTGTCACCAGCCGGAATCACTCGAGCCGCGGCGGCACCGGCGACGGCGCCCTGGGTCGTGATCTCGTAGAGCCGATTGGGCCGCACGCCGGCGAGCGTCGTGCGGCGACCATCGCGCCACTCGACGACGAGCGTCGCGCTGTCCGCCGAGCCCGTCGCGAACGAGAGCTCGTAATCGCTGTGCGACATGTACAAGCCGCCGGCCACGACCTCCCGCTCCTGCAGCGGCATTCCCGCGACGAGCAGCTTCACTTTCGAACCGACGGCGCGCGTGTTCGGCGCGTCGCCGACGAGGCGTACCGCAACCCGATTGGCCGCGGTATTGTTGCGGAGGACGAGCGCCGGCGCGTCGAGCCGGTTGACGATGACGTCGAGATCGCCGTCGCCGTCGAGATCCGCGGCGGCAAGCGTGTGCGAGATGTCCGGCTCCGTGCCGAAACCCCAGCGGTCGCTCGCGTCCTCGAACGTGAGATCGCCGCGATTCCTGAACGCCACGTTCTTGAGCGCGAGTTTGGGAAACTGCCAGCGCGTGCGACGCCACGGAATCGTCTTCAAACGATTCTGAAGACCTTCCTGGACATCGGCGTCCATGATGTCCCAGAGATGACCGTTGGCGATCAGGATGTCCGGACGCCCGTCGAGATCCACGTCCATGAACATGGTGCCCCACGACCACCCGCTCGCGCCGACGCCGGCGAGCATGCCGATCTCGGCGAACGTCCCGTCGCCGCGATTGAGAAAGAGCGTGTTGCGCTGCTGCTGCAAGACGCTCTCGAGGTCTCCCGGAATCTTCGGCAGCGCCGTGTGCGTCGGTATCTGCGTCTTCAAGCGATGCGAGTCGTTGGCCAGCATGTCGACCTCGAAGAGGTCGGGAATGCCGTCGCCGTTGATGTCCGCGACGTCGAAGCCCATCGCCGAATTGCTCGTTTGCCGCTGCACCGGCCATCCCGCGAGACGGAAGTGTCCCTTTCCGTCGTTGAACCAGAGCTGGTCGAGATCCTCGAAGTCGTTGCTGACGTAGAGATCGGGCAGCCCGTCGCCGTTCAGATCGACGAGCTTGGCGTCGAGCGTGAACGATTCCCCCGCCTCCGCCATCGGCTTGCCGGTCGTGTCGATGAAGCGATCCGACGTGAGCGGCACGGAGGTGAAGTGACCGTGCCCGTCGTTGAGATAGAACTCGTCGACCGCGCCGCGTTGGGTCATACGCAGTCCACCCATGTCGGGGCGCATTACGATCTTGTAATCGCGCGCATACTCTGGAACGACCGCGAACTTCTTCGGCCCAACCTGTTTCACCATCTGGTTGAACGCATGCTGCTGGGGCGGAAGGCTGTCGTCGATCGTGTACGGCTTGTAGTTGGCGACGTACATGTCGAGCCGGCCGTCGCCGTCGACGTCGGATAGCGTGACGCTCGTCCCTCCGCGTCCGAGGGTGCTCAGGCCGAGATCGCGGTGCTCGGTGAAATGCCCCTTCCCATCGTTGAGGAAGATCGAGTTCGGGCCTTTCGTCGAGAGAAGTACGAGATCGAGGGAGCCATCGCCGTCGACATCGGCGAATGTGACGCCCGTTGTGTTGCGATCGCAGGCGCCGACGCCGGCGCTCTGCGTGATGTCCTGAAAGTGCCAGTTGCCAAGATTCTTATAGAGCGCGCTGCATCCCTCGGTCCGGCCGAGGAAAATGTCGGCCAGGCCGTCGCCATCAACGTCGCCGAGCGCAACGCCGGCGCCCTGGCCGAGGATCCGGTTGCCGAGCAGCGCGGTGTCGCTGACGAAGTTCTGGAAGTTGATCCCGGTTTCCTTCGCCGACATGCGCGTGAAACCGGGCGAACCGCGGTGCACGCTCAACTCGCGCCAGCGATATCCAGCCTCTTGGTGCCACTCGGCGGGCTTCGAGCCGCCGTCGGTGCAGGCGGCAGCGATGAGCGCGAAAAGCCACACCCCCCGCCCCGAGACCGGAGCGCGCCGCCTCATGACTTTTGAGCGATCTTGAAGCGCTCGACGACTTTGTTCCCGACGCATTCGCCGAGGGCGCGTCCGCCCATGTTGCCCGTGGGAAAGTGAATGCCGCCGTAGATCCGTGAGATGCCCGCTTCGTGCGCCGCCGCGCGGAACGACTCGAAGCGACGGACGTCGTGTCCGATGACGATGCTCGTGCTGTCCTCGAACGGAGTATCACCGAACAGCGCGGTCATAACCTGGGCGGCGGCGGCGGACACCGTCGAGTGGCCGGACGGATACTCCGGGAAGGGCGGCGTCGGGATGAGCGGCTCCCAGCTCGGATCCATCAGTCGTCGGATGTAGGTGCGCGGGCGAATCAGCACGTACTTGTACTTGTAGCCCCATGTGGCGATGAACGCGTCGGCCTGGGCGACCGACGTCACGACCATGAGCCGGGCGGCGTGTTCCGCCGAGAGGTGTCGCTCGCTCACCATTTGCGCCGCGATCGCCACCCAATGTCCGACGGGCGTGCCCGATTCGCCGGCGTTGTCGGCCCAATACAACGCGATCTTCTTTTGCTCCGGAGTCAGCGCCGTCTTGGCCGCGAGCACCTCGTGAGCGTCACGGTAACGCGCGGACGACGTGTCGGCAGAATAGTCGGGCGGCGTTTCGACAGAGCACTCGTCCCAAGTTTTCAGGACGAACGGGCGAAGCTGGCCCCAATACGGCTCGGAGGTACCGGCCATGTTCACCGCGGGCAGCGTCGCGACCTTCTTCTTTGGCCGGCTGAGGATGAGGCTTCGGTCGCTCACGGCGCCGGCTTGCAGCACGTTCGATGGATTATCGAGCGCAACGAACTCGCTTGCGCCGGACTGGTTCTGTGAGGCGTAGACGTTGGCCGGGGCATCGTTCACCCAGTAAGCCAGTCCGACCGGAGGCGCGTATTGGCGGCCGCGCGTGCTATCGAAGCCATCGCCACGCGACCAGGCGACCACCGTCAGACCGATTCGCGTCCCGAGGTCCGTGGAGCGGTCGCGCATCTTGTCCGTGACACCCCGCCGACTCTGTTCCCGCGTGAGCGAATCGGCGAGTCGGCTGAGCGAAGCACGCGTCGTCGGCAGCGCTTCGCGGAGCAGCGAGTCGAGGACGACGCCTTCGGCGACAACAGCCGTCACGGTGGGATCGTAGCCCTGGCGGTCTTCGGGCGTTGGGATCTTCCCGAGGCCGTTGAGCTGGCTGGACAGCGACGGGAGGTTCCGTTCTGTGGACGAGAGCCCGGAGTAAAGCGCCGTCGTCGCGTAAGTCATGAGTCGCGATGCGACGGGCGGCGACAGGCGTTCAGCGCGGATGGCGCCGTAAAGGGTATGCATCCACTCCGCCACCATTCTCGGGTCGGCGGCTGGGGCGTGGGAGCAAGCCGTGAGGACGCCGGCGGCGATCACGGCTCCAACCCGGCGCGGCTGTTTCCAGCTCATTTGGGGACCAAGACGTCTAAGGGAAGGACAGGTGAATTTAGCGGCTGGACCGTTCGGTCGGCAGCGGAAGGCGAGGGCTGGCGGGCACTTGGCGCTTTGCATACAATTTCCGCACGTCAACGGAGCCTGGGTCGAAATGGCCGAAAGAGAAACACGCTTGCGACGCTTGGCCGTTGTGCTTCTGGCCGGCCTCGGAAGCCACGCATCAGCGCAGGTCGTGCGTCGTGTTACGGTTCGCGGCGAAGCGTTCGACAGCCTGCGCGGCAAACCGCTCGACGGTGCGAGCGTGTCGATCCTCGGCGCGGCAAGAACGGCCACCGCGGACTCGCGTGGGCGGTTTGTGTTCGACACGCTCGCGCCCGGCGTCTATACCTTCGTCGCCTACCACGCGGCGCTCGACTCCGCCGGCATCACAGGGCTAACCGCGAAGGTGGACGTTAGCCCAGGCACGGCTGACGTGCACCTCGCGGTGCCGTCGTTCGCCACGCTTTGGCGGGTCGCGTGTGGCGACAGTCGTCCGCCCGTGGACAGTGGATTCGTGTACGGAACGGTACGCGACGCTCTCTCGAGAAAACCGCTGAGCGGTGCGACGGTCGAGCTGACGTGGACGGATTTTTCAGTAGACAGCGCCCGTCAGATCCACCAAAAGCGCTGGCACCGGCAGACTCGCACCGATGGCAGCGGCAATTACGGCGTGTGCGGCGTCCCGATGACGGTGGTTCCAAACATTCAGGCGTCGAATACCGACGGCGCGAGCGGCGTCGTCGACCTGTTCGACGTTTCACGTGTTCGTCGGCGCGATCTCACCATCGCCGGAGCGGGCGATGGAGAACGACGTGGAACCGTTGCTGGAGTCCTCACCGACGCCGGCGGCGCACCCTTTCGCGGTGCTCGAATCCTCATCGCGGACATGCCGGAGGCACGAAGCGCCGGGGACGGTTCATTTGCGGTGCGCGACGTTCCGGCCGGAACACGGCAGGTCGACATTCGATCGGTCGGAATGGCGCCATACGTCACCGCGGTGGACGTCGTGCCCCACGACACGGTCATGCTCGCCGCACAGTTGCACAAGATCACGTTGCTCGATGTCGTACGCGTGACAGGAACCATGACGCAGCAGCGACGAATCTCCGCCCTCGAGGAGCGCAAGCACGCAGGCTGGGGCTACTTTCGCGACTCGACCACATTTGGTCAGTTGGGAACGATGTCGAGTGTCTTTGGCACTGTGCCGACCCTCCAGGTCCAACCGATCAACGGCACGACTCAGTTTGTCCTGACGCTGCCGCAAATCACGCGACGTTGCGTCGCGAACTTGTGGATCGACGGCGTCCGGCAGATCACGAGTAGCGATCCCACAATCGCCTACGGGATCTTGAACGATCTCCATCCGGATCAGATCGCGGCAATCGAGGTCTACCCGCGAGGCGCCACGACGCCGGTCGAATTCGCGACGTTGAACTCTTCGTGCGGAGCCGTTGTCGTTTGGACGAAGTGGGCCCTCCATCCCTAGACTCCAACGCCCTCCAAATCGATGTCTGGCGGCGGTATGCGTCGCCGCTTTCTTTTAGAGGATGGCTGCCACCGCGGCGCCGCAAGCCAAAGCCGGCGCGCCTCCCTCCGTCTTGCCTCCCTCGATACTCAGCCCGGTCGTCGACTTCCTGTGCGTCGGCGGGCTGTCGTTGATCGTCCTCGTCCCGTTGCTCGTGAGCGGGAAGGCGGAGCTTGGCTTTGTTACCATTGCCGCGCTCGTTTGGATTCAGACGCTCATCAACACGGCGCACTTCATGGCGTCGTACCGGATCGTGTATCGCGACCGGGCGATGATCATGAAGCACAAGTGGGCGGCGCTCGGCGTGCCGGCGATCATGCTTGCGTTCATCGCGCTGGCACTGGCGACGGAATCAACCGTCCTCGTGGTGCTGTTCTTCGCCGTGTCCAGCGGCTACCTCGCCTGGCACTACACCGGTCAGGCCTGGGGGATGATGGCGTCGTACGGGCGGCTGGGCGGACTGTCGTTCGACAAGTCCGAACGACTGCTGATCCGGTCGAGCCTGCGCGTCATGCTCGCCTGGCACGTCACCTGGTTCCTGCACTACGCGATCAAGAATCCGGCGGTCCTCGAGCCGGTGGATTCGCTTTACACGATTGTGAGCGGCGCGACGATCATCGCGTTCGTGCTTGGGTTGGTCGGCTTGGCGAAAGCGTGGCGTCGTACCGGCAAGCTTCCGCCGGTTAGGGCGCTGGTCCCGTGGTTCGCGATCTTCGCCTGGTACGCGGCGGTGGCGCGTTGGGGAATCGCCGGCTTGTTCCTCGTGCAGCTCGCCCACGCGATCCAATATCTCGAGTTCCCGGCCCGCGTCGAGCTGAATCGCGCGTCAGCGAACAAGGCAGCGCGCCTCGGAACGCACATGCTGCTGTATGCGGCGGCACTCCTCGCCCTGGCTTTCGCCGTCACAGTCGTCGTGCCGGGGCCGGCGATGAGCGTTGTGACTGACGCACTGGGAATCGCCCAGGGCTCGGCCGCGCCGGTGCTCATTCTCTACTTCATCAACATCCATCACTATTTCACGGACGGCGTGATCTGGAAGATCAGCAATCCGGAAGTGCGGCGCGATCTCTTCGCGCACGTGATGTCCATTCAGGCCCCGAGTGGCGCACAAGGCAAGCAGGCGCTGAGCGCACCGAAAACCAAGCCGCCGAAGTCTCGCCCGAGCGCAAAGAGGTGAGCAGCTCGAGAGCGCGCCGCGAACGGTTTCTATCGTTGTGGTTGATTCTCGCGGTCGTATGGACGGCGGTGACCTGCGCCGTCGTTACGGAATCGTTGGCGATGCGCGGCTACATAGGGATGCTGGATGACTCGGGAACGCTGCCGGCCGAGACACTTCCCCTTCGCTCGATCGTGCCGGCCGACTATGCCGACGCGTACACATGGACGAGACTGGCTCTCGGTGTGAACGGCGCTCCGGGTCGCGTTCGCGAAACCCGAATCGACAACTATCCCGACGGACGAGAGGTTCATTGGAGCTCGGCGTATTTGAACCTCATCGCGGCCGCCGGACGTGCGCGTGCCTCCCTTCTGCACGAGCCGGTGGAAGCCGCAACCGAACGAATGCGCGTCTGGTTCAACCTTCCCATTTTTATCGGCGTCGTGGTGCTGTTCTCCGCCGTCACCGCAAGTCGGTTCGGCGTTGGCTCCGGTATCCTCGTCTCGTTCGGGATGCTGGGGTTTCCGTGGTTCTACGACGGCTTCGCTCCGTCCTATCTCGATCACCACGGGATCCTCACGGCCTGTACGATGGGGGTGGTGCTCGGAGCGTTCTTGATGGGCGGCGGGTGGGTTCAAGGCGACGAGAGCAAGCGTTCGCTGCTCCCTTCGAGTCACGATCAAGCCCGGTTTGGCGCCCTGCTGTCGGCGATTTCTGGAGCGATCGGACTCTGGATTGGCGCCGCGTCGGTGATTCCAACGATCGCCGTTGTCGGACTCTCGGGCGCGTTGGCCGGAGTCTGGCTCGGTCGGGAGAATCTGGCGGCCGGCGCGAAATACGACGCGTCGCTCTGGCGTCTCTGGAGCCGAGTCGGCGCGGCAGGATCAATCATCGCTTACGCCCTGGAATACGCGCCGCGTCACATGGGCTTTCGCCTCGAGGTCAATCACCCGCTTTACGCGCTCGCCTGGCTGGGCGGGGGTGAGCTCGTCGCGCTGATCGTGGACTGGCGCATCAACGAACGGAAGCCGGACTGGTGGCGCGTGGTTGCCGCCGGCATCGTTTTGCTCGCGCCGGCAATAGTCGTTGTGGCCGCCGGATCGAGGGTCTTTATTCCTCTCGATCCGCGGATGGAGCGAGTGCACTCGCAGATCAAGGAGTTTTTTTCAATCCGTCGTTTGATCCACGAAAGCGGTGCCTGGATATTGCCGCGGTTCGTGTTGGGCTTCGCCCTTGTGACGCCGGCGTTCTTACTGCTGCGGAGATTCACGAATCGCTATCTGATTGGCTTTCTGTCGATCGTGGCCGTCCTGGCCGTGATGATGGCGTGCTGGCAAGTCCGTTGGTGGCTGATGGCCAGTGGACCGGAGCTCTGCTTGGCACTGGCGACCGTTCTTGTGCTGGCCCCACCGTCGCGGTCTCGTCGTCACTGGCTTGCGATCGGCGCGTTGAGTGCGGTGTTCGCTCAACAGACGGTTGCACGGATTCGTCTCATCCAGGCAAATGTGAGCAATGGAGCCGTGGGCTATTCGGACGCACTCCAACCAGTGTATCGCGACGCCGCGGTAGCGATTCGAAAGTCCTACCCCGAGCAGCCAGTCGTGCTATTGGCCAGCCCGAATGCCTCCACGGCAATCGGATATTTTGGCCGTTTTCAGACGCTCGGGTCCTTGTACTGGGAGAACGGCCCCGGTCTCGAGGCCGCGGCGCGAATCTTTTCGGCCGCGACAGACAGCGAGGCATTCAGATTACTGGCCGCCCGTCGTGTGACTCACCTAGTCGTAAGCAATCTCGACAACGCGTTGGCGGACTATCTACAGCTCGAGCGGCCGGGCTCTTCGCTCGGGGACTTGGCGTCCACATTCGGCTATCGGCTTTTGCAAAATGATTCCACGCCGCGCTGGCTGCGCGCCATTCCATTCCATCCTCGCTTCCCGTCCGAGGACTCGACGAGCGTCGTCCTGCTATTCGAGTTCGCGCCCGAGCAATCGGCCTTCGAAGCCAAATGGAACGCGGGCTTGGCCGATGTCGCTCGCGGCCAATCGGCACACGCGCTGGAGCATTTCAGCAAGGCGATTGACCAGACCGACGCGCGACGACGTTCCGAGCTGTTCGAAAACGCTGCCACCGTTGCCTACCGCTCACGTGCACATGGTCTCGCGCTGGCGCTCCT
>DATLPC010000150.1:0-65205 GCA_035535975.1 Gemmatimonadaceae bacterium
CTCGGCGGCTCGGCGGCTCGGCCGCTGCCATTAACTTCCGGCAATGCCCATTGTCACGATCACGCGACGGCTGCAATTCAACGCCGCGCATCGCGTCCACAACCCGGCGCTCTCCGACGCCGAGAACAAGGCGCTGTTCGGAAAGTGCAACAATCCCAACTGGCACGGGCACAACTATACACTCGACGTGTCGGTGTCCGGGCCGGTGGACGAAAAAACGGGATACGTCGTCGATCTCGGTCACGTCAAGCGCGTCGTCGAACGTGAGGTGATCGACAAGGTCGACCACCGGAACTTCAACCTCGAAGTCGACTTCATGCAGGGCGTCATTCCGACGACGGAAAACATCGTGGTCGCGATGTGGCGCGTGATCGAACCCGCCATGCGGCCGGCGAAGCTGACGAAGCTCGTTCTCTGGGAGACGCCAAACAACTACGTCGAGTACGACGGGCAATGACAGGTCGCCGGAGCGCGGTCGTTACCGGCGCGACGCGCGGGATAGGCCGGGCTGTGGCGCGCTCACTCGCCGCCGGGCACAGGGTCATCATGCTGGCGCGCAACGCCGACGACCTTCAGGCAGTCGCTCATGAAATCGGCGACGACGCGCATCCATTGCCCTGCGACTTGGGAGACAGCGCCGCGACAGAGGCCGCGATCGAGCGAATCCGCGAATTGACCTCAGGCGCCCCGGATTTGCTGGTCAACAACGCCGGCTTGTTCAAGCTTTCGCCGGTCGAATCGACGAGCCCGGACGATTTCGCGGCGTCGCTCGACGTAAATCTCTCGGCGCCCTTCCGGCTGATTCGCGCGTTCCTTCCGGAGATGCGAAGGCGCGGGAGCGGGCACATCGTCTCCATCGGCTCGATCGCCGACCGGATGACGTTCCCCGAGAATGGCAGCTACGCCGCGGCAAAGTTCGGGCTGCGCGGACTCCATCAGGTCCTGCGCACCGAGCTTCGGGGAAGCGGTGTTCGCTCGACGCTCGTCTCGCCGGGACCGGTCGACACACCGCTCTGGGACGAGGTGAATCCCGACGAACGCGAAGGCTTTACGCCGCGCGCCGCCATGCTTCGCCCGGAAGATGTCGCGGCGGCCGTGCTCTTCGCCGTATCGCAGCCAGCCTCGGTGAACGTGGACGAGCTGCGGCTCGCGCGAAGCTGACATGTTCATCCCGCTGGTCGATTCGCTGCGCTGCATTGCGGGCCACGAGGACACCTGGCTCGTTGCGTCGATCGAGCGGAATGAGGACCGCGACATTCGCCACGGATTCCTCGGCTGCCCGATCTGCTTCGCCGAGTACCCGATTCGGGAGGGCGTCGTTTACTTCGGCGTCGATCCGTCAGCAGCGATCACGACCACGATGCCGGCGCATATCCAGGAGGACGACGCCGTCCGACTCGCCGCGGCGCTCGACTTGACCGATCCGCGGATGGTCGCCGTGCTGTTCGGCCGGTGGGGCGGCTACGCGCCCGTCATCCGAGGTTTTTCGCCGGCCCAGTTGCTCCTCGTCAATCCACCGCCGGGCATCGCGAGCGGCGATGGAGTTTCGGTCGTCCGAACGGCGACCGTCGCGCCGATCGCGCGTGGGTCGATCGACGGCGTCGCGCTCGATGCGGGGGGATCGCGCGACATGACCGATTCTCTTGTCGCGTCGCTCCGCGGCGGCGGCCGGATCGCCGGCCCGGTCGACCTTCCGGTGCCCGTGGGCGCCGCCGAACTGACCCGGGATGACCGGATTTGGGTAGCGGAACGGTCCGAAGCGGCGACGTCGCCGCTGGTCTCTCTCCGGCGGGCACGCTGAAATACCGGTCACGGCCGTATTATTCCCTGTAGGTCATGCTTCGAATTTTCGTTGCGGGTGGCACCGGCGTTCTCGGACGGCGCGTGATCCCGGAGCTCATCGCTTCGGGATTTCGCGTCACGGCCTCATCGCGCTCTGAACAGGCTCGGGCGACGCTCAAGTCGCTGGGCGCCGAGCCGGTCGCCATGGACTTGTTCGACGCGGCGGATGTGAAGCGCGCCGTCGGCGAACAGGACGTCGTGATCAACCTTGCGACGCACGTTCCGCCGAGCACCAGTCGGGCGCTGCTCCCCGGTGCGTGGCGTGAAAACGATCGGATTCGAACCGTCGGTGCGGCCAATCTGGCCGCCGCAGCCAAGGCGGGCGGAGCCGACGCGATCATCCAGGAATCTTTCGCGCCGATCTACGAAGACGGCGGCGATCGGTGGATCGATGAGACGTGGCCGGTGCGTCCGGCACGCTACAACAAGTCCACGCTCGAGGCGGAGCGCGCGGCGACGATGTTTACGCGGCGCGGAGGACGCGGCGTCATTCTCCGGTTCGCGTACTTCTACGGCGCCGACGGGTTCGCGACTCGTGAGATGATCGACTTGGTGCGAAAAGGCGTCAGTCCGCTCCTCGGCGCGCCCGACGCCTACTACTCGACCGTCTCTCACGACGACGCGGCGATGGCCGTGCTCGCCGCGCTCCACGTTCCCGCCGGGATCTACAATGTCTCGGACGACGAGCCGCTCACTCGCCAAGAGTGGTTGGATTCGTTGGCGAGATCGCTCGGCGTGCGGCCGCCGCGAATGATCCCCGGCTGGATGTCCGCGCTCGGCGGCTCGAAGTCCGATTTGCTGGGACGCTCGCAGCGGCTGTCCGCGAAAAAGCTGAAGGACGTCAGCGCGTGGGTTCCGACGACGCCGTGCATCAAGGACGCGTGGCCGACGCTGGCGCGCGAAATCGGCGCCGTCGCCCCTCAGCTGTGAACCGGCTCGGCCTCGCGATCCCCTGATTCGTAGAGCGAGTCGATCAGCGCTTTGTACTGCTTGTCGACCACTCGGCGCTTCACCTTGAGCGTGGGAGTCAGCTCGCCACGCTCGATGGAGAAGTCATGCTCGAGCAAGCCGACCTTCTTCGGCATCTCGTAGCGCGCGAGGTTCGCGCACTCGCCAAAGATTTCTTTCTCCATTTTGGCGTGGATCGTCGGCATCGCGAGCAGCTGGGCGCGTTCGGTCCAGAGAATGTTATGGAGCTTGGCCCACTTCTCGAGCTGATCCCAGTTCGGCACCACGAGCACGACCGGAAACTTCCGGCGGTCGCCGATCATCACCGCCTGGCTCACATACTTGTTGGTCTTGATTTTGTTCTCGATCGGCTGGGGCGCAATGTTCTTTCCGCCGGCCGTAACGATGATATCCTTTTTGCGATCGGTGATCGCGAGGAAACCATCGCGAAGCTCGCCGATGTCTCCCGTGTGGAACCAACCTTCCGAATCGATCGCCTCGGCCGTCGCGGTGGGCTTGTTGTAGTAGCCCCGCATGACGTGCGGACCACGCGTCAGAATCTCGCCGTCCGGCGCGATCATGACTTCGACGCCGGGCACCGGCTTTCCCACCGTGCCGATGCGGAAGGCAGTTGGGATGTTCACCGCGATGACCGGTGAAGTCTCGGTGAGGCCATATCCCTCGAGAATCGTCAGACCGGCGGCGTAGAAGAACTTGTTGATCTCGGGCGCGAGCGGCGCGCCGCCCGACACGAAATAGCGCAGCCTCCCGCCCGTGCGCTTCTGCAGCTTGGAGAAGACGAGGCGCTGGGCGAGCCTGTACTGCGTGGCGAGAAACCCTTTCGGCTCGCCGCCCGCCAACTTCACGTTTGCCCAACGGTCGGCGACGTCGCGGCCCCAGAAAAAGATCCGCTTCTTCACGGCGCCGCCGGCGAGCGCGTTCTCCAGCACGCGCGCGTACATCTTCTCATACAATCGCGGCACCGAGAGCACGATCGTCGGGCGGACCTCGCTCATGTTGAGGGGCACGGTGTCGACCGACTCCGCGTACGCGATGCTCGCGCCGGCGTGCAGCATGAGATAGTGGCCCGCCATCCGCTCGAAGATGTGCGACAACGGCAAGAAGCTGAGGCAAGTGTCGTCGCCGGCGAAGGGAATCGCCGCGGCGCCGGCCATGACGTTCGAGTAGATGTTGTCGTGGGTGAGCATTACCCCTTTCGGATCGCCCGTCGTCCCCGACGTGTAGATGATCGTTGCCAGGTCGTCGGGACGAACTCTGAGCGCGCGGTCGCGGAACGTGTCGCGCTTGGCGTCGACGTCGGCCGCGACCCCGGCCGTTTCCACCGTGTCCAACGATCGATCGACGCCATTCGCCGGCGGACCGAAGCCAATCACGTGACGAAGCGCCGGACACGAGCTCCGCGCCGCCGCGACTTTGGCCGCCTGCTCGGCGTTGGAAACGAACGCAACGCAAGCACCGGAGTCGCGTAGGATGTAGGCGACCTGATCCGCCGGTAGGTTTGGATAGATCGGTACGTCGACGGCGCCGAGCGTGAGCGTGGCGTAGTCGACGATCGCCCACTCCGGCCGATTCTCCGACAGAATCGCGATGCGATCTCCACTGCGGACGCCCAGCTCCTCCAGTCCGAACGAGACGCGACGAACGCGCTCGAGCAGCGTGTCATGGGAGATTGGCTGATAGCGGCCGTCGCGCTTTACCTGCAACGCGTCCGGCCGTCGGTACCGCTCGATCGCTGTGAAGAAGAGCTGGTTGAGTGTACCGGGCGCGGAATTGCGCGGACCACCCGTCGTCACCATCGACGGCCTCGATTCCAGGGCAAGCCCCCAGTATATCGCGCGACAACGGCCCTGGTAACCAGCGCGCGATCAACGAATCGCGATCGTCACTTTGACAGGGACAACAATCTTGAGCGGCGAACCAGTGAGTGGCACGCCCTTGTACGACGCGGTCGCTTCCACCACGACGCTGTCCGGCTGTTGCAGCACCGGGCCAGTGAGCAGGGGCGTTAGAACGACGACCTGCCGGCTGTTCGCAACGCCGTCTGTGCCGGTCGTATCAGCCTTCATCGGTTTTGGCGGTGAGGACTTGTCGCCGATATAGACCGCTGCAATCGTACTCGACGAGCTCGGGAGCGTCCGCGTGATGCGATAGCGTACGATGACGCCTTGCACCGTGGTATCGCCGGCCCCCTTCACCTGGGTCGACAGTGCTTTGATGCCGATCGAGGTTGCGGAATCGCCGGTGGCTGGAGCACGCAGAGTGTCATCAGGCTGCTTGGGGCCGGGGAGCAGTGTTGTCGGCCGCACCGTGACCGGAACGTTCACGGTGAGTGTCTGCACGCCGCTCGCCTGTCCGACGATTGTGACGTTGCCGAGCTTGTCGCCGATGAGCAGGTGGGTCACGGTGAAGTGCGCCCTGAGCATCGTATCGAGCACGAACGTCTCGAACGGGATGGTGGGAATGGGCTCGCCCTGGACGTTGAACGACGTCACGGTGACCGGCGCGACATTGCCCGCGCTGTCGCGCATCGTGTCGCCGCGCACCACGGACGGCGAGGGCAGTTGAAGCAGCGAGATCGACGCCGCGCCACTCGGCGCGGACATGTCCAGGCAGGCCACGGCGACGATGGCGCACCCGACAAAACAGGCGACGATGCGTCGCCTCGTTCGTTCGGTCAGCCGCATGCGATTGTGTGGTACGCCGTGCGCGACAGCAAAGCGATCACTCGAGTCTTCCAGCCAGATACGCAGCCAGGGTTCGGTAGGCCTGGGATGCCGGGTCGTCCGGCGAACGCAGGACGACCGGCTGTCCAGCGGCGAACGCCTCGACAGACGCCGCCGTGCGCGGGATCACGATATCCAGTACCAACCCGGCGGGAAGCTGTTCCCGAACGTACTTGGCCACGCGCTCCGAGGTCGGATTTCCGGGTTCGACCATCGTCAGCAGGATCCCATCGAGGGTCAGCCCCGAATTCTCGGTAAGCGACGAGCGGATGCCGCGCAGGATCTGCGTCGTCGTCTGGAGCGCGAGGGGCTCGCACTGGAGCGGAATGAGCACGTGTTGGCTGCACGCCAGCACGCGATGCACGACCGGTCCAAGCCCAGGCGGCGTATCGACGACCACGATGTATCCCCGTTCGCGGGCGCGCTCGAACAGCTCGGCGGTGCGGGGCGACGCGGCGACCTGCTGCAAATACGCGTCGTGCGACGGGTTTTCGCTCACGCTGCCGACGGACACGACGCGCAGCCAAGGCAGGTTCGTCGGGCGCACGACCTCGTGCATCCCGTGCGAGCCGGTGAGGTAGTCGGAAAGACCGACCTTCGTCGCCGCGGAGTTGAGGCCCAACCCGTAGCGCACCGATCCCTGCGGATCGGAATCGACGAGCAGCGTCTTCACGCCGCGACGCGCCAACGCGGTCGCGAGGTTGATGGCCGTCGTCGTCTTGCCGACGCCGCCCTTCTGGCTCACGAC
Organism: Gemmatimonadaceae bacterium; assembly: GCA_035535975.1. Lineage (GTDB taxonomy): Bacteria > Gemmatimonadota > Gemmatimonadetes > Gemmatimonadales > Gemmatimonadaceae > JAQBQB01. The sequence goes on from DATLPC010000150.1 coordinate 6,283, forward strand.
CGCGAGGACTCGGCCCACGGTATTACTAGGCGTCGCCTGCGCCGGGGTCAGCTCCGTCACCGTTCCCGTCTGCATCTCCATCCATCGTTGCGAGGGTGTCCTCGGCGTGCCTGATCCAGCGCTCCGATTCCTCGCCCGTGGGAGGTTTGGCCAAGAATGCCTCGAGGTGTGACCGCGCTCCGTCGCGGTCGCCGCGCTTGAGCAAAAGGAACGCGAGCCCGTAATGCGCCCCCGAAAGCTCGGGCTTCAACTCCAACGCATTACGATAGCACCGAATCGCTTCTTCCGGTCGATTGGTCTTCGTGAACGCGATGGCCATGTTCTGAAGAATCTTCGTGTCGTTGGGCCGGTCGCGCAGCGCGAGGCGATACGATGTCAACGCGGCATCGTAATCGCCCTGGCGCTCGAGCGCCATCGCCTCGCTCAGATAATCGAGGCGTTTCGGCTTCACGTCGGCGCTGGACTTCCCGCCCAGTAAGCGGCTCAACCAGGACATACGACTTGAACGTATTGGGGGTTGAAGCGGGGGGGCAGGGAAGACGCGCCGTCGCCTGATCGTCGGCGAGCGAGGGAACGAGTGGCGCAAGGCCTAAAGTATGGTCGGCGACACGCCGGAGCAACGCCATTTGTGCAGCGCGCCGCCTCGCGCTACCACGCGTTCCCCAGCACCGATAGGTTACGCGAATGTCTCCACGCCGAACGACGGTCGAGCATTCGAAGGGAGTTTTCGAGGTCGAGTGGCCGTTGTTCGGGGAGCTCTCCCGCGGACTCGCCCTCAAAGTTGCCCGCGCGTATGACCCGGAGGTCGTCGTCGGCATCGCCACCGCCGGCGTCATTCCCGGGGCGGTGATCGCGGCCATCCTAGGACGCGAGTTCCACTCCATGGTGGTGAGCCGTCGGTTTGGAGCAGACTCGGTGCGCGAGACGCCCGCGGTCCTCAGCGCCGCCCCGCCGACCATTCGAGACAAGCGTGTCCTCGTGGTCGACGAAACGTGCGATACCGGCGACACCATCCGCCTGGCGGTCGCGGCCATGGTCAACGCGGGCGCCGCAGAGGTTCGGACGGCAGTCGCCTTTCAGACCGGCTCCTTCGCTCCCGACTTCCATGCGCTGGCCACCGAGAGCACGATCATCCTTCCGTGGGATCGGGAGGTCTTGATCGATGGGGAGCTGTTGCCGAATCCGTTGTACGCTGAGGCGCTGAAGGCGCGATAGGGCATAAACGGCGCTCTTAGAGTGCGCTGGTTGAAAGGCGCTCTTAAACCGCGCATGAAACAGGCGCCCGTAACGAGCGCTCAAACAGCGCTACTTAGGGGCGCCTTTGGGTGCTGGTTAAAGGCGTTTTTTACAAGCGCTGGTAAGATGCGCCGTTTACAAGCGCTGTTTAAAAGCGCCGTTTATGCCTTAACGGCTTCTTCGTATCCCACGCCTGCTCCCATCTCGTCGTACACGTGCTGCAACGTCTCCGCGCTCCCCAGCAGGAACCGGCACCGGTCATTCCCCATCGACCGGCACTCGACCTCCATGACAGCCACCGGCGACCCGGCCACGCGTCCGAAGAAGTCGGCGAACACGCCAGCCGTGAAGTAGCAGCCAGGGAATTCCAACGGCGCGTTCGGGTCGCTCTCTGACCAGTCGGTCGAGTCGATCGTCGCGACGGACTCGAGCTTACCAAGCTCGATCGAGCCCCAGCCGGTCTCCTGGAAGAACTCCGTGGCTCGGGACGCGAATTCAGCGGCCGGGAGATCCTCAGGGGCCGGAAAACCTCGCGAAGCGAGCCACTCGCCGAAGGCGCTGAACATCGGCCGGCCGCCGGCGTAGCCGGCCTCCTGAAGCACTGCGGCGGCAGTTGCGCCCACGTCGCGGAAGAGCGCCATCCGTAGTGACACGAGGGAGTCGTGCGTGACCGCAACGAGTGCATTTTTGGCCAGGTCGATCGGCTCCGGCATTTGGTCTCCTAGGTGACCGTGAGGCGGCGCTTGAGCTCCGCCTCGTCGATCGTTTCGACGCCCAATTGGCGTGCTTTCTCCAGCTTGCTGCCGGCGTCTTCGCCGACGATCACGAAGCTGGTCTTCTTCGACACACTGTTGGCGACGCGCGCCCCGTTTGCCTCGACGAGCGCAATGGTCTGTTCGCGCGAAAGCGTGGGTAGCGTGCCTGTTATAACGACGGTCATCCCCTTGAGCACGCCACTTGTCGACGTTTGGGGTTCCGTGAGTGTCAGGCCGCGCTCCCTCAACCGCTCGATAAGGCGCCGAGCGCGTGGGTTCGAGAACCAGGCGACGATCGAGTCGGCGATCGTCTCCCCGATGCCGTGTATCTCGAGAATTTGCTCGGCCGTCGCGTTGGCGATCGCGTCCATCGTGCCAAAATGCTTTGCTATCTGCTTGGCCGCGATCTCACCCACCCCCTCGATGCCGAGGGCGAACAACAATTTTGACAGGGGCTGGGCTTTGGACGCGTCGATTGCCTGAATCAGGGCCCAGGCGCTCTTTTCGGCCAGCCGCTCCAACTCCACGAGTTGCGCGGCGGTGAGGTCGTAGAGGTCCGCGGGGTCGTGGACCAGTTTCGCGTCGACGAGCTGGCGGATGCGCGCGTAGGAGAGTCCGCGGATGTCCATCGCATTGCGCGACGCGAAGTGGACCAGTCCCTCGAGCTGTCGCGACGGGCAGTCGAAGTTGGGGCAGTAGAGCATTCCCAGTTCGGCGCCGGTCACGAGCTCCGTTCCGCACGACGGACAATGCGTCGGTGGGACGTACGGCGCCGGTGGATTCGCCGCATCGCGACGATCAGGCACCGGACCGATGACCTGCGGAATGACCTCGCCCGCCCGCTTCACCTGGACGACATCACCGACCCGCAGGTCCTTTCGCGCGACGAGATCGAAGTTGTGCAGCGTCGCCAGCTTCACCTGCGCGCCGCCGATCTCGACGGGGTCGAGCACGGCGAACGGGTTGATCGTCCCCGTGCGCCCCACATTCACTTCGATGCCGAGCAACCTGGTTTCGGCGATGTCCGGCGCGAATTTTCTGGCGATCGCATAACGCGGCTCGCGACCGCCGACGACGCCGAGGTCCGGCCAGAGACCGAGGGCGTTCACCTTCACCACGCCGCCGTCGATTGCGAAATCGAGCGATCCGCGCACCTTGTGCTCGATCTCGTGGGCCCACGCGTGCACTTGGTCGAGCGCGAGGCAGCAGCGCCGGTGCGGCGCCACGGGAATCCCCCAGCTCTCCAGGAGATCCAGCAACGCGTCCTGGGTGTCGACGCTCAGGGCCTCTCCGTCGGGAAGCGCGATCGCGTAGCCGTAGAATTTGAGAGGGCGCGATGCCGTGATCTTGGAGTCGAGCATGCGAAGCGCGCCGGCGGCGGCGTTACGCGGATTCGCGAACACCGGTTGTCCGGCGGCGACCCGCTGCTCGTTCATGCGCTCGAAGCCGCTGAACGGCATGTACACTTCGCCGCGAATCTCCATCATCGCGGGGTGGTCCGAGCCGCGAAGTCGCAACGGGATATCGCGAATCGTTCGCAGGTTCGTCGTGACCAGTTCGCCGATCGTCCCGTTACCGCGCGTCGCGCCGGCGGTGAGTACGCCATCACGATACGTCAGGGCCACGGCCGCGCCGTCGATCTTCAGCTCGCAGTTGTAGCCTGCCTTCCGCACGCTGTCGCCGGCCAGTCGCACGATGCGTTCTTCCCACGCCGCCAGCTCTTCGTCGTTGAAGGAATTCGACAGCGACAGCATCGGCACGAGATGCGTGTGCTTGGCCAGCTGGCTTGCCGGTTCGGCGCCGACGCGCTGTGTCGGCGAATCCGGCGTGCGTAGCGTCGGGTAGGCTTCCTCGAGGTCGACGAGCTCGCGATAGAGCCTGTCGTACTGCGCGTCGGAGACCGTTGGCCGGTCGAGGACGTAGTACTCGTAGGACGCGCGCTCCAACTCGCGCCGCAGCTCGTCGGCGCGCGCGGACAGCTCGGCGAGATTTGGAGTATCGTCGCCGCTAGGCCTTGGACTCTTCATCGATGACTTGCATCGCGACCGTCACCAGGCGCTCGAGCTCCTCGTCCGAGGCCTTGGGCAGGAGCGTTTCGGCCCACACGTGCTCGTCGCTCCGCGCGTAGCGGGCGAGCAACCGTCGCACGAAGGCGATCAGCGCGATCCGCTGAAGCTCGGCTTTGCGCTGCGTCTCGGCCGTGTCCTTCTGATCGCGCAATAGCGCCTCGAAGCGGTGCGCGTTGCGCAGCGATTTCGCGGTGAGCGACGCGACCACCTGGCAGAAGCGCACGTCGGCGTCAGAGAATGGCTCGGCGTCGCGGTCGGTGCGGAGGAAGATTGCGCCGATCACGGTGCCCTGCCATCGGATCGGCACGACGATGATCGACCGCACGTTCCGCATGTCGAGCGTCGCTTTGATGCTCTTGAGCGACGGGTCGGTCACCGCGTCGGGAATGAATACGGTCTCGCCGGACTCGAAGGCGCGCTTGAGCTCCGGATAGCGATCGAGATCCACGACCAGATTGCGGATCGTCGGATCCTCATAGCTCGCGACGAGCCGGACCTCGTTGTGCGCGCCGGACAGGAAGATCGCGCACCGATCGAGGCCGAAGGCTTCGCCCATTTTGCGCGCGATCGTCTGCAGGATGTCGACGAAGTGGAGTGAAGCGGAGACTTCCTGCAGAATGTCGACGATGGCGACGAGGTGGTCGCGCTCGCGCTGGAGCTCGGCTACGCGTCCGCGGAGACGACTGACCTCGTCATCTCTCCCATCGGATGCCGGCGTCGGCGAGGGGGCCGGTTCCTCTGGGCTGGGCGGGCTGAACGTCGGTTGTCCGTTCGTCTGATCCATGTTCGGCGGCAAGATGCTCGTTGAACTCGGCGCTGTCGAACCGGACGACACGGTTTCGTCCAGTCTCTTTCGCAACATACAGCGCGTCATCCGCGGCGCGAACGAGGGCGTCGCAATCGGGCGGGATCCGCGGATGCGGCCATGCGGAAACGCCGAAGCTGGCGGTGCGGCGAATCGACGTTCCGTCGAACGTGAATGTATTCGCCTCGACCTGTTTGCGCACCCTTTCCGCGAAGGTGACTGCCGCGTCGAGGACCGTGCCCGGGAGCAGGAGCATGAACTCCTCGCCGCCGAACCGGCCGGCCCGATCGATCTCTCGCACCTCGCCTTTGAGGATCCGCGCGAACTGCTTGAGCACCGCGTCGCCCGCCTGGTGTCCGTGCTCGTCGTTCACGCTCTTGAAGCGATCCAGATCACACATCACGCAGGCGAACGGCTCGTTCAACCGCCGCGCGTGCTCGAACATCTCCTCCAGCCGGTCCTCGAGCTGGCGTCGGTTGTCGAGGCCCGTCAGCGCGTCCGTCTGCGACATGTGGCGGAGGCGCTGGTTGGCCTCGAGCAGCTGCCGCTCACGCTCCTCGAGCGCGTCCTGGAGCTTCTTGATGCGCAGCATCGAGTTGACGCGCGCTTTGAGCTCGGCGAAGTCGATCGGCTTCGTGATATAGTCATCGGCGCCCGCTTCCAATCCCTCGACTTTGCTCTCGGTCGTGTCGAGCGCCGTCTGCATGATGATTGGAATGAACGGCAGGCGACGATTACCCTTGACCCGCCGGGCGACCTCCATGCCGTCGACCTTGGGCATCATCACGTCGAGCAGGATGAGGTCGGGGGCCGATTGGTCGATCTTGCTCAGCGCTTCGTCGCCGTCGCCGGCGGATTCCGTGAGATAGCCCCACGACTCGAGGCGGGCACGAAGCAGCTCGACGTTGTCCTCGTGATCGTCGACGATCAGAATGCGCGGGTGGTCGTTGTCACGCGGACTTTCCATCATTTTTCCCGAGGAAGCGTTGAACTTCCGCCACCACCGCCCTCGGCTCGCAGGGCTTCGCGAGATACCCGTCGCATCCGACCTCCATCGCCTTCTCACGGTCGGACGCGAGAGCGTGCGCGGTGAGGGCAATGATGGGGATCTGGCGCGTCTGCGGGTCGTGCTTCAACACCTGCGTTGCTTCCCACCCGTCGATGACCGGGATCGAGATGTCCATCAGGATCAGATCCGGATGCTCGCTCCGCGCCTTCGCAATTCCTTCCTCGCCATTCAGCGCCTCGGTCACCGAGTAGCCGAAATGGCGTAGAATGGTGGAATAGACGATGCGGTTGTCTTCGTTGTCTTCAACTAGAAGAACCGTTTTTCCGTTTGCGGTCATGCGTGTCCTCAACCGTCGACGAGACATGCGGTCGTCCGGTCCATGTCGGGGCGCCTGGCGAACGAACAACGGAGCAAGCTATACCCTTCGTACCGGGCACAAGCCGCAATTTCCTTACCAGCAACGAGCAGAGGCCAACACCGATGTCCTACGCCGGCCCCGCGGCGCGCAGCAAGCGCGCGTCGACCATTGAACCGATCCGCGTCGAAAGCGGCTCCCAGAGCGGAGTTGGGCGTCGGAGCCCTTATGCGCCGCGTGGCATGTCATCAAGCAAATCCACGGCCTATCTGGCAGCCGGACTGGCCATCGGCATCGTCGTCGGGGCCGGAGTGGCAATTCTTTTTGCACCTCAGAGCGGCGCTGATACGCGGCGCTTGATCGCCCGACGGGGCCGCCGCCTCGGACAGCGCGGCCACGACGCCTGGGACGATCTGGCGGACGAGCTCAAGTCGGCCGCCAAGCGCCGTCGCAAGGCATGGCGCGAACGACGCGACCGCCGGCGCGAAGAACGAGAGGAGAGGGAAGCGAGGGAGCGCTAACGAAGGTCGCGGAGGCGGCGGTCGGCGGCCTTCTTGTAGTTCGGGTCGTTGTAGTCCGTCACGGGGGCGCGCGCTACCCACTCGAGCTGCTCGGTGGCTTTGGCGGTCTCATGTCGGTCGGCATAGACCTCGCCGAGGTCGAGTCGATGAACGATTCGGCTGGGGTCCGCCGCGACCGCCTGCTCGAGGTATCGTTGCGCGCTGTCCCAATTCGCCTCGCCCAACACCTGGCCGCCGAGGAAGCGCTTGGCGATCAGTCGTGAGAGTGCGTTGAGCCGCATCACTTCGGCGTTCCACATGCCCATGACATGGAGGGCGCCGGCGTGGTGGGGCTCGATCGCCAACGCAGCCAGCGCCTCGTCGCGTACTTCGCGGCCAAACTTGATCCGATCGCGAACCCCGACAGAGAGCGCCGCACGGCCCAACGCGCGCGCCAGTTGAAAGTGTGATTCGGCACTTCGCGGATTTGCCGCGACTGCGCGTCGCGCGTAGTGTTCTCCCCTTCGGAACAACGAGGTTCGTTGATCGGGGTTTTCAGTGAACTCGCCGAGATCCACGGCTTCGTAGGCGGCTTTGATCAGCGCGTCGGAATTCATTGAATCGAGGGCGAGCGCGGCTTCATACTGCGCGAGCGCGCCCTGAGCGTTTCGCGCGGCGTGCTCGCGATCACCGGCGGCGATGTGGTCGACGGCGGACTGACCGTGCGCCAGTCGGGCGCCGGCGCTCGTGAGGAAACCAGCCAGGATGAACGTGACCAGACGCATGGTGAAATGCTCGCACGCCGTTTGATCGAACGGAAGCGCGACGGCGGGCGCATCGAGCCCGGCGAGTGGCGGGCGTTGGCGTCGGCCTACGCCACGGGTCACGTTCCCGACTACCAAATGTCGGCGCTTCTCATGGCGTGCTTCATCCGCGGCCTCGATCGCGCCGAGACCGCGGCGCTGACCGAAGCGATGCTGATGAGCGGTGACCGCCTCGACCTCAAGGGCGTCGCCAAGCCGCGCATCGACAAGCATTCGACCGGCGGCGTCGGCGACAAAGTGTCGCTCGTGCTCGCGCCGCTCGTCGCCTCGCTCGGCGTCGCCGTGCCGATGATGTCCGGCCGGTCCCTCGGCCACACGGGCGGTACGCTCGACAAGCTCGAGTCGATCCCCGGCTTTCGCACCAAGCTCACGCTCGCCGAAGCGACCGCGCAGATCGAGCGCATCGGGTGCGCGCTCATCGGGCAGTCGCCGGAGATCGCGCCGGCGGACCGTCGCATGTATGCGCTGCGCGACGCCACTGCGACGGTCGAGTCGATTCCGCTGATCGCGTCGAGCATCATGAGCAAGAAGCTGGCGGAAGACCTGTCCGGTCTCGTGCTCGACATGAAGCGTGGCAGTGGAGCTTTCTTGCCGGAGCTCGATCGGGTCCTCGAGCTGGCCGAGGTGATGATCAGGCTCGGAAAAGACCACGGCTGTCCGTGCGTCGCCCTCATCACGGCGATGGATCGGCCGCTCGGGCGCGCGTGCGGCAACTCGCTCGAGGTCGAAGAGGCGATCGCCGCGCTCAAGGGCGAAGGTCCGCCTGACCTCATGTCGGTGACGTATGCGCTCGGCGCCGAGATGCTGGTGCTCGCCGGCGCGTCGCCAGACCTCGATCATGCGCGTCGAGAAATGGAAAAGTCGATCGGCACCGGTCGAGCGGCGGAGTGCTTTCAGAAGATCATCGAGGCGCAGGGGGGCAATCCCGCCGTCGTCGACGATCCGGCGGTGCTGCCGCAGGCTGCCGAGTGCGAGATCTTCATGGCGCGGCGACGCGGATTCGTCGCGCGCGTCGAGCCAAAAACCATTGGGCGAGCTGTTGTCGACATGGGCGGGGGACGCACTCGCGTGGAGGACGTCGTCGACCCTGCGGTGGGATTCGTGATTTCGGCACGGCCGGGCGATTGGGTCGAAGAGGGCGAACCCATGGCGACCGTGTTCGCCAACGATCGCGCCGGCATCGGCATCGGCCGACAGGCCCTCCGCGCGGCGATCGTCATCGCCGACGAAGCCGAGCCGCCCCTGCCACTCGTCTCGCACCGCGTGACGATCTCGGGCGTCGAGCTCTATGAGACGGACTGAGTTGCACGCCTTCGACCGTGCTGAGACCTTTCACCCCGTACCAAAGCGAATTGGGGTCAGACTCCAATTGGCGGAACGCGATAGGAAATCAGGTCTTACCAAAATGGGGTCAGACTCCGGAAACGGTTTAACACACTGCGAGACAGAATGCCTCCGAAGATTGCTCGTCTTGCCGGCCTCGGCGCTTTCGGCGCATGCGCGGCGTTCGTTGCGTTGTTTGCGTTGCTCGCCTACGTGAGCCGCCATACGGCCACGGGCGGCATGACCACCGCGTTGGCGGTCGTTACCTGGATTTCGCTCGGGCTGGTCTTCGCGTCGCTCATCGCGGTTCACGTGATGATCGGCCGACGCTTGCTGGAGCTCGCACAGGGCGGGTCCTGGCCGGTCTGAAACCGCGCCATGCCTTCGGCGATCGATCCTCCGCGTTCGTCGGCTGCGGCCAAGTTCGGGCGTGCACTGCGCCTGCGCTGTCCGCGATGTGGTGCTGGAGCCATCCGCGCGACCTGGTTCCGGCTCGCCGAGCGGTGCCCGCGGTGCAGCTTGGCGTTGGAGCGCGGCGAGACGTCCGATTTCTGGATAGGCGCCTACGTCTTCAACCTCGCGATCGGCGAGCTGTTGGCGATCGGCATTCCAATCGCGTGGGTCATCGCTACCTGGCCCAATCCGTCGTGGGGGCGGGTCGAACTACTCGCGATCGTCCTGTGTGTGCTGCTGCCGCTCCTGTTCTTTCCCTTCTCGAGAACTTTGTGGTTAGCGTGGGACTTGAGCTTTAGGCCTTCTGAGCCGGGAGACCGGGTGCAGCAAACGGCTGGACACCGCCCTCGATGACGACCTCGTTGGCGCCGACTGAAGCGACGACGTTCGTCGGCAATCCCTTCGCCGAACGGAGCAAGCTTCCATTCGGCGCGCCGCCGCTCGATCGGATTCGCGACGAGCATTTCGCGCCGGCCATCGAGGAAGGGATGCGCCGGCAACTGCACGAGGTGGACGCGATCGCCGGGCGTGAGGACGCCCCGACCTTCGCCAACACGATCGTCGCGCTCGAGCAGTCGGGAGAGCTGCTGACGCGGGTGCTCAAGACGTTCGGCGCCGTGACGTCGGCGAACACCAACGACACGCTGCAACAGATCCAGACGGAGCAGGCGCCAAGGCTGGCGGCCCACAGCGACGCGATTCTCCTCAACGAGACGCTGTTTCGTCGCGTGCGCGCCATCTACGAACGACGCGCGCAGCTGGATCTATCGCCCGAGCAGCATCACCTCGTGGAGCGGTATCACCTCGAGTTCATCCGCGCGGGCGCTCAGCTGCCGGAAGAGGAGAAGGCCCGTCTCCGCGCACTCAATCAGGAAGAGTCGACGCTCACGACCGAGTTTCAAAACCGTCTGCTCGCCGCGACGAAGGCGGGTGCGCTCATCATCGACAGCCGCGCCGAGCTCGATGGGCTGAACGACGCCGACATCGCCGCCGCGGCGGAAGCGGCGAAGGACCGAAAACTCGACGACAAGTGGGTGCTACTCCTCCAGAACACGACCCAGCAACCGGCACAGGCGTCGCTTCGCCGTCGCGACGTTCGCGAGCGGCTGTACCAAGCGGCGATCCACCGCGCCGATCGTGGCGATGCGACGGATACGCGCGCCCTCGTCGCGCGTCTCGTCGAGCTGCGCGCCGAGAAGGCGAAATTGCTCGGCTACGCCAATGCCGCCGCGTACGCCCTCGACGACCAAATGGCGAAGACCCCGGATGCGGCCGTCAATCTGCTGCTCGACATCGGCACGAGCGCGGCGAAGAAGGCACGCAGTGAAGCGGCGAAGATGCAACGCCTCATCGACGAGGAGCGTGGCGGGTTTGCGCTCCAGCCCTGGGATTGGCAGTACTACGCCGAGCGAGTGCGCAAGCGCGACTACGATCTCGATGAAGAGCAGATCAAGCCCTACTTCGAGCTGGACCGCGTGCTGAAGGACGGCGTTTTCTTTGCCGCGACGCAGCTCTATGGCATCACGTTCGCCGAGCGACGCGACGTTCCGGTGTATCACGCCGATGTCCGCGTCTACGAGGTTTTGGAGTCGGACGGGACGCCGCTCGCGCTCTTCTACACGGATCTCTTCAAGCGCGACAACAAGAGCGGCGGCGCCTGGATGGACAGCTTCGTCGACCAGTCGGCTCTTCTCGGCACGAAGCCGGTCATCTACAACGTCGCGAACTTCACCAAGCCCGCGCCCGGGAAACCCGCCCTACTCACGTTCGACGACGTCACGACGCTCTTTCACGAGTTCGGACACACGCTCCACGGCATGTTGTCGAACGTGCAGTACCCGATGTTGTCCGGAACCAACGTGCCGCGCGACTTCGTCGAATTCCCCTCGCAGTTCAACGAGCATTGGGCGCTCGAGCCGGTCATTCTCGCCAACTACGCCAAGCACTACGAGACGGGCGCGCCGATGCCGTCGGCGCTCGTCGACAAGATCAAGCGAACACGCACCTTCAATCAGGGCTTCGCGCTGACGGAATACGTCGAGGCCGCGCTGCTCGACATGGCCTGCCACACGTTGGCACCCGGGGATCGTCCCTCGGACCTCGCCGCGTTCGAGTCCGCGGCACTCGAGCGATACCGCGTCAATGTGCCGGAAGTCCCGCCGCGCTACCGCACGACGTACTTTGCCCACATCTGGGACGGCGGTTACCAGGCCGGCTATTACGCGTACCTCTGGGCCGAAGTGCTGGACCACGACGCCTTCGCCTGGTTCAAGCAGAACGGCGGCCTGACCCGGGCGAATGGCCAGAAGTTTCGCGAGATGATACTCTCCCGCGGCGGGACGAGGGACGCCGCCGAGTTATATCGGGAATTTCGCGGGCGCGATCCGATCGTCGAACCACTGCTCGTCGAGCGCGGTCTGAAGCCGGAGTGAGGGAACCCAACGCATGAGCGTTCTCAAATGAAGCGCGCGCTGTCGATCGTCGTCGCCCTGCTCGCCGTGGTCTGCGTGCTGTTCTACGCGTTCTACCTGCGACGCAACCCGGAGACGCATGCCCTGGATGACGCCGCGAGACGCGCCGCCCCGGGGAAGTTCGTCCGCCTCTCCGACGGAGTGACGCACTACGAGATGCTCGGCCCGGATAGCGGCGCGACGGTGATCCTCGTCCACGGATTCTCCGTGCCCTATTACATCTGGGATTCCACCGCCGTGGCCCTCTCGGCCAAGGGTTATCGCGTACTTCGCTATGACGAGTACGGGCGCGGTTGGTCCGATCGTCCCAAGGGCGCGTACGACGCGGAGATGTATGACCGTCAGGTCAAGGAGCTGCTCGACAGTTTGCATATCGCCGGCCCCGTTCACCTCGCCGGTGTCTCGATGGGTGGTTGGGTCACGGGAACCTTCGCCGGCCGGCATCCCGATCGGGTACGCTCGTTGATTCTGGTCGACCCGGTGGCGGGAAAGAGTGGCGGCCCGCCGTCGGGCTTCCGAATCCCCGCGGTTGGTCCGATGGCCTGGCAGACGTTCGTCGTTCCAACGATGGCCGACGGTCAGATGTCGGACTTCGTTCACCCGGACCGATTTCCCGACTGGACGAACCGCTACCGCGAGCAGATGCAGTTCCGTGGGTTCGGGCGCGCGCTGCTCTCCACCCTGGAGTCGCGAACCGGTGTGGCGATGGATTCGGTCTACCACATGGTTGCGGCCGCGAACGTGCCGGTCTTGCTCATCTGGGGCGAAAAGGACAACACGGTGCCTTTCGCCAACAACGCGTCCGTGCGCGCCGCGATTCCCAATGCCGAGTTTCACTCGATCGCCGACGCCGGTCACCTGCCCATTCTCGAGCGCGCCGCGTATACCGACTCGATCATCCTCGCCTGGCTGGAGAAGCAGCCGAAGTCGCGTTAGCCATTCCACGTTGTCATCCTGAGCGAAGCGAAGGATCTGTCGTCCCGTCTGGCAGGCAGTCAAAGAAAGTAGATCCTTCGGTCGCTTCGCTTCCTCAGGATGACGGCCACGCTGGAGTCACCATGGAATACGGCATCAAACCTCCGAACTATCGCCTTCCCGAATCGGCCCATATCGGCCGCGTTCGACTCCAGGTCGCCGACCTCGATCGCTCGATCGCCTATTACGAAACTGTGATTGGATTCCGCGTGCTGAGCCGCGACGACCACATCGCTCGGATGGGCGCGCAGGGCGATGACCGCGTGCTCGTCGAGCTGCACGAAAAGCCCGGGGTGCGATCAGTGGCCCGGCGCGGTCACATCGGCCTGTATCATTTCGCGATCCTGCTCCCGGATCGCGCGGCGCTCGGCCGATTTCTCGCGCACCTGAACGAGCTCGGAGTCCGCGCGGGGATGTCGGACCATTTTGTCAGCGAGGCCTTGTATCTCGCCGACCCCGACGGTCTGGGCATCGAGGTCTACGCGGATCGCCCGCGCAGCGCTTGGCGCGAATCAGCCGGCCAGCTGGCCATGGCGACGGAGCCGCTCGACGTCGACAGCCTGATCGCCGCCGCCAAGGGTGAACGCTGGACCGGCGCGCCACCAGGCACGACGATCGGCCACGTCCACCTCTACGTGCGCGACCTCGAGGAGGCGGAGCGTTTCTACCATGCGGGGCTCGGGCTCGACAAGATCGTCTGGAGCTACCCCGGCGCCCTGTTCCTCTCGGCCGGCGGTTATCACCACCATCTCGGCACGAACACATGGGCGGCGGGTGCGCCGCTGGCGAGCGACGACGAGGCACGGTTGCTCGACTGGGAAGTCGTCGTGCCCACGACCGCCGACGCGGACGCCGCGGCCCACAGCATCTCCGACGCCGGCCACCCGGTTGAGCGGTCGGAGCAGGGCCACGTTGTTCGCGATCCCTGGGGAACGGCGCTGCGCCTCGTCGCCGACCGCTAACGCTTGCGAAGCTTCTGGATCAGCGTCGGAAGAAACGAGACGAGGAGGAGTAGCGCCGCGACCACACCCGCGACCTCGAACGCGTGCGTGTCGTGCGCGCCGAGTCCTTCGCTGATCCGGTCGCCGATGTACACGGCGGCCACCGTGCCCGGGATGATGCCGAGCGCCGTTCCGAGCATGAAGGGAAGGAACGGAAGACGACTCGTGCCCGCCGCGTAGTTGAAGACGCCGAACGGGACGATCGGCAGCAACTGCACGCGGAAGGTCATGAGAAAAGTGTTCTGCTCGCGGAGACGATGCAGCTTCGCGGCATATCGCCCGAGCAGTCGGTGTGCGGTGCCGGCCCATGCCCCGCGCGCCATCCAGTAACCGGCCGCCGCGCCGATCAGCGACGCGAGCCAGACGAAAATCGTTCCACGAATCGGCCCGAAGACGGCCCCTGCCCCGTAAGCGAGCGGCGATACCGGCGCGGCAAAGGCTCCCATCGCCGCATAGACGCTGACGAATATCGGACCGAGCCATGGCACATCACGCACGCGGTCGGCAGCCGCGCCGAGATGCTGCGGGTGTCGCAGCTTGAAGTAGCCGAGGCGCCACGCCACGAGCACGAACACGACGACAAAAATGACGGGCAGCATGATACGCGCCCAGTCACTGAGACGGAGGCGCTCTCTCGGCGCGTTCGATTCCTCCGACCCGCGCGGCGCGGAGTCGCTCGACACGACGGTTTCAGCGGCCACGACCCTCGACGTTCGCACTTTCGGGGCCGGGCCGCACTGAACCGTGCGTCGCGGCCTGCTACGGAACGGGCAGGCCGCTCGGTACCGCGGCCGGCGCGATGCCAACCAAATCGCGGGCCGACGGATCGGTCAGCGCCTTGAGAAAGGCGACGATCTGTCGTTGTTCGTCCGCGGTCAGCCGGATCGGTTGCTGCAGACGCGGATCAAGCGACGTGAGCAACGCCGAGACCGTTGCCGCGTCGCCGTGATAGCTCGACCGAAGCGACGCCGGCAATTGATTCACGTCGTACGACTTCACCGCCGAGTCCACGTTGTTGTAATGGCGGACGACGGCTTCCAGTGTGGGATAGGCGCCGTTGTGCATATACGGCGCGGTGAGCTCGACGTTGCGCAGCGGCGCGACGCGGAAGAAGAACTTGGGAAAGCGTGCCGGCCCGGAAACCGTTTCGTCGCCCCGACCGGCGTCGAGAGGCGCGGCGACGCCGGTACCCGGTCCCAACTGCGGCACCGCGACGCTCGTGAAGTTCTGGGCGCCGAGCAGCGGACCGTTGTGACAGGACGAGCAACGCGCGGTAGTAAAAAAGAGTAACGCTCCGCGTTTCGCGTCGAGCGATAACGCATTGTCCTCATGCGCCAGATAACGGTCGAACGCGGAATTGGTCTTCGTGAAGGTCTGCGTCTCGAAGGCGGCGATCGCGTTGGCCGCGTGCTCGAAGCCGAGGCGATCCGGAGTGATCGACGGATACGCGGCGGCGAACATTTGCACGTAGGCCGGAATCGCGAGCACACGATGCATCACCGCCGCCCAGATCTGCGCGACCTGCGCGTCCGCCGGCTGCGCGATCTCGTTCACGTTGCCGAACACGTCGAGATCGCCGGCGTTGCCGCGCATCTCGACGCGGTTCGTCACCGGGATCATCGCTTGCGCGGCGAGCAGGCTCGTCACGCCGGAGGGCAGCGCGGAGCCAAGCGGCGTGTTGAACCGTCCGGGCCCGAGCTCTTCATTCACTCGGCCGTCCCAGAACATGTAAAATGGCCTGAGGCCGACGCTGAACAACGACGGCGCGTTGCGCGGTGTGAACTGGCGGCCGGTGCCGAGCGTCCGCACGCCGCCGCTCATCGTCGCGCCGGTGCCGATGGCCAGCGACGCATCATCGCCCGTGTGAGCGGTCGGACTGTGACAGCTTCCGCACGACACGTCCCGGTTGCCGCTGAGCACCTTGTCGAAGAAAAGCATCTTCCCGAGCGAGGCGAGCGCCGGGTCCGGCGCGTTCACGGGAAGAATCGGCACGACTCCCCACGGCGCGATCGCCTGGCGGAGCCGCGCGTCCAACGCCGGCGTCGAATCCACGGGAACGAACGGAGCATCACTGCACGCGGCGCTGAACAGCACCGCCGACAGCGCGGAGAATGCCGCGCGCTTTGATCGAAGGAGGATTCGCATCATGGCTCCCTCAGCGCAGCGGAACGGAGATCGAGAACTGGTGCGTCGTCACTCGTACGTCGGTCAGGGTCAGCGGTCCGGCCGGCGCGGCGAGGAAGTTCGACGTGAGCGCATCGGCGGCCGCAAAGACCACGCCTCCATTCTGCGTGATGCCCGGCCGCCCCGTTCCGGTCACCGAACGGCCGGCGTAGCGCATTTCGAGATCGCTAAAGCGGAAGCTCAAGCCCCACGTGCGAGTCCATTCCACCCAGTGCTCGTCCTGGTGCCGGCGAGTCTCGGCGACGTGATCGGTTTGATCCAGGCCATAACTGATCGAACGGAGCGCGACACCCGCCTGCAGCCGAATCGCCTGATCGGAGGAGAGCTGCAGGTCGTGGCCGGCGCCGGCGCGGAGAATGGCGTTGGAGAACCGGAACTGGTTCTCCGTCGTCATGCCGCCATCGGGAATCGCCGACCCTGAGGCGCTTTGCATCGGACCGTGCGCCTCGCCCCATGTGTGCGTTGTGATCGGCTCGAAGACGGCTTCGACGCCGAGCGTCGTCGGCCCGTGGGACTTCGAGACCCCGAGGCCCAGGTCGTAGGCCGTGGTGTGTCCCGGGTCCCACGGAATCACCATGACCTGCGCGATCTGGTAATCCGGCAGCTTGGGATGCGACGCCAGATTCGTCGTCGCGATCGCGCCGATGCGCCAACCGCTGTCGGCGAGCGGCTGCGAGTAGGCGAGGTGCAGCCCCCACGTGTTAGTCTTGTCGAGATTGTGATCGATGCGCGGGCGGCTGAGGAAGGCGCGCGTGTTCGGATCGAACACCTGGTCGGCCCAGGTCACGTCGTGCGTCATGTCGAAGCGATTGTGGAGCAGAATGGCCTCCGCGCTCCGCGCGCCGCGCGTCGTCGACCACTCTTTCGTCAGACCGAGGCGAGCGTCGAGCGCGCCACCGTGCTGGTTCACGGCCTGGCTTCCCGTGTAGAGCAAATCGACGCCGTCTATGTTCCGCAGGCCGGACCACAACACGCTTCCGGCCACCGCGAGGCCCCGGGCCGAGAACGAGCGACCGAGGCTCGCGAAAGCGAAGCGGTTCTCGCGCGAGGGCGCGGTCGGCGTCACCGTCGTCGTGGTTGCGGGAAAAGCAGGGTCCGTTGCCACCGGGGTGGCGACGGGCGGGAAGAACACCTGCCCGTTCCCACGGATCGTGTCGAGCTCCTGGAGCGCGAGCGCGAATCCCCCGAACATCGAGCCGAATCGGAACACCCCGCCGAGCGGTAGGGTGCGGCCACCGCCCGCGTTCTGCGAGACGCTGTAAAAGGTGGGCGATCCGAAGAACAAACCGCGATCGGGGAGTCGGGCCCCCTTCGCCGGGTTCACGAACGGATCGAGCAGGGAATCGGCGAGGGCGATCGACAGATCCGCCATCGGCGCGTTGGCCGAGGGGAAGATCCGCCACTGGTCACCGTCGGCGATCGGGAGGGTTTTGATTTGGATCAGCTGCGCGGACAGAGCGACTGGAGCAAGCGTCGCCAGGGCAAGGGCGGCGACGGACGTGCGAGAACGATCGAGTGGCATGGCTCGGCCTCAGCGGAAGCGTCGTAGAGGCCAAACTTTGCGACCGGCGCGCGCGTCACATCCGCCCGCCATGCGGCCTTCATATTGCCACCGCCACGGACGATGAAATCAGGAAGCGACGGGTTCGGGATCGCGCGCGCCCTCCGGCATCGGAACTACAAATTGTTCTTCAGCGGCCAGAGTGTGTCGCTGATGGGCACCTGGATCACGCGCATCGCCACGAGTTGGCTCGTGTACCGGCTGACGAACTCGGCGTTGCTCCTCGGGCTCGTTGGATTTTGCGGGCAGATCCCCACGACCCTCCTCGCGCCATTCGCCGGCGTCGCCGTCGATCGCGTCAACCGCCATCGAATGCTCGTCTGGACGCAGGTGCTGTCGGCCGCGCAGTCGGCCGCGCTCGCGGCGCTCGCGTTCACCGGGACGATCACCGTCGGCTGGATTCTGTTTCTGCAGATCGTTCAGGGAATCATCAACGCCTTCGACACGCCGGCTCGCCAAGCGTTCGTCGTCGAGATGATCGAGGACCGCGCCGATCTGCCGAACGCGATCGCGCTCAACTCGACGATGGTGAACGGCAGTCGGATCATCGGGCCATCGATCGGCGGCGTCATCATCGCCGGGTTCGGCGAAGCGTGGTGCTTCACGATCGACGCGATCTCGTATCTCGCCGTCATCGCGTCGCTCCTCGCGATGCGTCTACGACCGAAGGAAACACGCCTGGTCGAGGCAAGCCTGTTCGACGACCTGCGCGACGGGTACCGCTACGTTTCCGGATTCGCGCCGGTGCGGACCGTGCTGCTGCTGCTCGCGCTCGTGAGCTCGATGGGGATGCCGTACACCGTGCTCATGCCGGCGATGGCGTCGACGGTCTTTCATGGCGGCCCCCACACGCTCGGTTTCCTCATGACCGCCTCGGGAGCGGGCGCGGTGGTCGGCGCGCTCTATCTCGCGTCGCGCCGATCGGTGCTGGGCCTCGGACGCGTCATGGTGATGGCGACGCTTGCCTTCGGCGTTGCGCTCGTCGTGTTCGGCGCTTCGCGTGCGCTATGGTTGGCGTTGCTCGTGCTGCCTTTCGCCGGCGCGGGCTTCATGGTCGAGATGGCGTCGACCAATACGATCCTGCAGACGATCACCGAAGAGCGTTTGCGCGGGCGCGTCATGGCGTTCTACACGTTGGCGTTTCTCGGAACCGCGCCGATCGGCAGTCTGCTCGCGGGCGTCGTCGCCGATCGCATCGGCGCGCCGGCGACGATCGTGGGGGGAGGTTTCGTCTGTGTGGCGGGCGGCGTGTGGCTCGCGCTCAAACTTCCGTCCATCCGCCAACTCGTTCGCCCCATCTATGTCGAACGCGGCATCCTGCCGTCATTGCCGTCGGCCGAGAGCGACTGACCGGGCCATTTGATAGTTCTTTGATCGCCAACGCTCGGACTCCGCCGGCGGTACCGACGCGAAGCACGAAGTGGCTGGTCGAACGAGACACGCTACGTAAGCGCGTACGCAGCAATGTCTGCTCACTACGTCATCGAACGTATGGGTCGTGCGTCGGTGCACCCCGATCTTCGCGGCGTCCAAGTCGGCACAACGCCACATGGACAGCCGGTCACCCACTCGCACGGAGAGAAGATCCATGCACCGCTCCCACCCACTCAGACTCTCGGTCGCCTCGCTGGCGTTCGTGCTGGCCGCCTGCGCCGACCAATCCCCAGTCGCGCCGACGCGGAGCGCATCGTCGTCGGCACGTCGCGACGTCAACCCCGCGTCGCCGACGTGGTCACAGGAAATCACCGGTACGACCGCCGATGGCGCGCAGTACGCCATCTATGTTCCGGCCGGATGGAACGGCGACGCCGTGTTCTATGCGCACGGCATCATCCCGCCCCAAGCGCCGGTCGGGTTGCCGGCTCCCGGGCAAGATTGGGACAACGCCGCCGTGCTGCGCGATGCACTGGGGCAGGCGGGGTTTGCCATCGCGTACTCGAGCTTTGGCGAGAACGGCTACGCGATCAAAGACGGCATTCAGCGTACGCACCAGCTGCGCGGCATCTTCACCTCGAAGGTCGGTCGTCCGAACCGCGCGTTCCTGATCGGTCACTCACTCGGCTCACAGGTCGTGCAGGCGCTCGCCGAGACCTATCCTGGACAGTACAACGGCGCGCTGGCGATGTGCGGCGTCTTGGGCGGGACGAGGCTGCAGACCGACTACGTCGGACACACACGCGCGCTCTTCGACGTCTTCTATGCCGGCGCGCTGCCGGGTGATGCGATGTCGATGCCGCAGCCCGTCGATCCCGTCGCCATCCAAAACGCGGCGCTCGCGGCCATCGGTGCAAACCCGACCTTCGTGGGTCCCATTGCCTTTGCAGACCAGGTCCAGCTGGCGGGCAACAATGGTGTGGAGTGGGTCACGTCGCTGGTCAATGCGCTCGTCTATCACGCGCTCGGCGTCAACGACCTCCTCGCCCGGACGCACGGCCATTTCCTGTTCGACAACGACACCACGATCTACAACAGCAGCGTTCTCGGGGCCGATCCCTATCTCGTGGCAAACCGGGTCGTGGGACGCTTCACCGCAACGCCGGACGCCTTGGCCTGGCTTGCGAACAACTACGAGCCGACAGGCGACCTCCGCATCCCGATGATCACCTTCCACAAGAAGCGCGACCGGCTGGTGCCGTTCCGTCACGAAGGCGCCTACAAGTCTCTCGTCGACGCCGCGGGCGAGAGTGGAAACCTCTTGCAGCGCAACAAGGACGAGTTCGGCCATTGCGAGCGAGACGTGGCCGACGTGATGAAGGACTTTAACGACTTGGTTTCGTGGGTGAATACGGGAGTCAAGCCGCAATAATTGCGATTGTATGCATGGAAGGTCTCAGGTCTCAGGTCTCACGTCTCAGGTTGAAGCGGCGGCGCCGTTCCACCTGAGACCTCGGACCTGGGACCTGAGACCTCGACTGTCTCGTGCTGAAGCAATCGCGATTAGTGCAGAGCCACGCGTGCCCTACTTCGGAACCAGATAGTCCTGCGCCGCAACTATCTGCCAACCTGCCTTCCGTTTCACCCACGTGTCGGTGAACCGATACCGGTGCGTGAATGGAGTAGAGCTGCCGCGGCCTTCGACGATCAACCAGCCGGTGACGACGGCCGTGGTCGCGCCGAATTGGTGGACTTCCATTCCTTCGTTGCGCGCCGCGGTGACGCTGTCGGGGCCTGAGGTCATGTCGTGCAGAACCTGCTCGCGTCGCATCAGCTTGTCGTCTTCGGTATAGACGAACTTCGGTGCGAGGTACTTGTCGAAGTAGGCGCGGTCGCGTCGCACCAGTGCGGCGGCCCAACCGTCTTCGAGGCGTTTGAGCTCGACATCGCCGGGCTTCACTTCCTTGATCTTCTTCTGGGCGATCACCGCCGGCGCACACAGAGTTAGGAGCAAAACGGCACGAACGATCGAGCGGCGCATGGAATCTCTCGATTAGGTCGACTGACGATGCGCTGGATCGGTGGCCGACGCAACTACGCCGACGTACTTCGCGCGCGGCCGGATGATCTGGTCCACGGCGTACTGTTCGATCGCGTGGCCGATCCAACCAATCGTCCGGCCGATCGCGAACAGCGTTAGCCCCGACCCCGTGGGCAGTCCGAGTACGCGCGACGCGGCGCCCAGCGCGAAGTCGATGTTCGGCCGCTCACTGGTCACCGCCATGGCGGCACGAGCGAAGTCGCGGGCATAGCGGAGCTCCGGTGACTTGGGATAGCGCCGTTCCAACGTTGCGAGCAGCGCCGCGGCGCGCGGGTCGCCGCGCCGATACAGGGGATGCCCGAACCCATCGATACGTTGGCCCTGACGTAGTCGCTCGGCCAGTGCGGCGCGCAGCGAGCGTTCGCGGCGCAGCGCGGCGAGCGTCGTCTCGACGCGGGCCGTGCTGCCGCCGTGCTTCGTCCCCTCGAGCGCGGCGAGACCGGCGGTCACGACCGCATACGGATTCGATCCGGCGGATGCCACGCAGCGGGCCGTGAACGCCGAGACGTTGAGCTCGTGATCGGCGCAAAGAATGAGGGCGGCGCGAATCACGTCGTCGCCGCCGGCGCGTACGCCCCAACCGCGGGCCAAGGCGACATCGATTGGCCCTTTCGTGCGCGGCGCCTCGGTCTGCACGAGGAGATCGAGAATGCGCCAACCCGTTCGGATCACCGCCTCTCGTCGCAGGTCGAACGCCTGGTGATCCGAGGCTGACGCGAGGGCGAGCGTCGCCTGCGCTCGAAGGATGAACGGCGTTGTCTTCGGCGATGTCACGCGCTCCGTCATTGGCGCCGCGTCGGGGCGGCCCTCGTCCAATCGGCCGGCCCAGACGAGCGAGGCGACCTTTTCCACGGACGAGGTGCGCGCCAGCGCCACGGCGTCGTGGCCCCGGTAGAACAACGTCTCGTCGGCGATGAGCGTGATCGCCGACTCGAGGACCGGCATCCCCCATTGCAGCGCGTGCACCGCGACCTTGTCGGGGTTGCGCCGTTCCTCGGCGCGGCGCCGCAGGCGCTCGACGTCGTCGCGCGAATACCGCCGCGCGCGCGATCTGCCCGGTCCCGCCCCCGGTTCCGAGCGAATCAATCCGCGGCTCACGTACGCGTAGAGCGTCGCGCGGGTGATGCCCAACGTGCGCGCCGCGTCGTCGGCGCCGACCCACGCGGCGGTCAAGTCGCGCATGGCGGGGATGGCGGGGATGAGCCGGCCCGGCATTGTATTGACTGATGAATCAACATTGACGGAATCATGCACTGAATTCTAGCTTTTCGCCATGACATTAGAAACCATGATCTCCAATGGCCTCGAGGACGTCGTCGCCGCGGCGACACGCCTCAGCCACGTCGACGGCGAGGCGGGAGAGCTGATCATCGCCGGCTACCCGGTCGGCGAGCTCGCGGCCAACGCGACCTTCGAAGAGACGACCTGGCTCCTCTGGCACGGCGAGCGCCCGTCCGCTCGCGAGCTCGATACCTTCCGTGCCGAGCTCGCAGCGCACCGCGCCCTGCCCGCCGCGACCCTTGCCCTCCTTCGCGAGTGTGCCCGCGCGCGGCTCGACGCGATGGACGCGCTGCGCATCGCGCTCGGCACCGTCTCGCTCGTGTCTCATGAACCAACGGTCATTGTTGCGCTTGCGCCGACGATCGTCGCCGCCTTTCATCGACTTCGCTCCGGAGATGAACCGATCGCGCCGCGCGCCGGCCTCGGGCACGCCGCGAACTACCTGTACATGCTCAGCGGCGAGACTCCCGATGCCGAGCGCGTGCGCGGTCTCGAGACGTATCTCAACACCGTCGTCGACCACGGCCTGAATGCGTCGACCTTCACCTGCCGCGTGATTACGTCGACGGGCTCCGACCTCGTCGCGGCGGTTGTCGGCGCGGTCGGCGCCCTCAAGGGCCCGTTACACGGCGGCGCGCCTGGGCCGGCGCTCGAGACGGTATTCGAGATCGGTGACGCGTCACGCGCCGAGAAGGTGCTCCGCGGAAAAATCGAGGCGGGCGCGCGGCTGATGGGCTTTGGTCATCGCGTGTACAAGGTCCGCGACCCCCGCGCCGACGTCCTCGCCGCGGCGGCCGAACGCCTGTACACACGGGCCGGCGACATGCGGCTCTATCGCCTGGCGCGCGATGTCGAAGCGACGGCGCTCCGTCTTCTCGAGGAGTACAAGCCGGGGCGACGCCTGCAAACCAACGTGGAGTTCTACACCGCGCTCCTGTTGCACGGATTGGGGCTCGACGTACCGCTGTTCACGCCGACGTTCGCGATCAGTCGTGTCAGCGGTTGGATCGCCCACGCCCTCGAGCAGCGCGAGGCGAACCGGCTGATTCGCCCGCGCTCCGAGTACATTGGTCCCCGCGACCGCCGATGGCGCTGAGCGCTTCCGCGCTCAGACGCCGTCGAAGACGAAGTCGCGGCTCGCGCTGATCGGCACGAGAGTCGAGCCGTGTTTGCCGACGAGCACCGTGACGGCGTAGTGTCCCGGCTCGAGTCGCGACAGGTCGACGTAGACGCTGCGCGCCTGGATCGGCACGACGCCGGGGATCGTCCACGAGCTGTGCCCCGGCTGCGGCTCGCCCCATCGCACGGCGACCGAACCGTTGATGTCGTGCGCGACGCGGATGAGCATGCCCAAACGACGGAGCTTGCTGATTTGCTCCTTGCGCGTGACGACGATCGCGACGTCGACCGAGTCGCCGGCCGTCCATCCGTACGTCTCCCAATACACGCCCATCTTCGGTCCGCGCACGCGCGTCGAGCCGAGCATGTGCTGAAGCGCGGTCTCCGGTCCGGGCGGGGGACCGTCGCCGACGGTCATCAAAATGGGATCGGAGATCGCCGTCTCTCCCGTCTTCATCGACGCCAGCGTCGCCGGCGGCGTGACGGCGAACCGCGTGCGAGCCGACAGCTCGCCGGCGCGCGCCGCCCGAATCTCCGTGCCGACGATGGCCGGCTTCGCCTGAATGGCCGCCGTCACGACAATCGCTTTCTCGTTCTTGTACGCGTTGCGCGGCACCTTCTCGATGTCCCGCGGCCCTGTCGTGCGCATGAGAACGGTGTTTGCCGTATCGGCATGGAAACCGATTCGTGCCGATGGTAACTCCGACGCCGTGGCGAGCAGAATGTGCCCGTCCCGTCGAAGCATTGCCGTCTGATCGGGAAGCTGCCGAATCGATCCGGCGGCGCGAGCATAGTGCTCGGTCGGCCACCACTGCGCGGCGGGTTCGTCCTTGGCTTCGAGATCCGGCATGTTGATCTGCCACGCGTCGGCGGTCGCATGGAATGGATCCTCGATCGCGCGCCAGTCCGGGAACAGATGCAGGCGGTCCTGCGGATACTCGGCGGTCGCCGTGCGCGTGCTGTCGTAGAAGCCCATCCAGCTGGCGTGGCTCATCTCCTCCCACGAGCCGCCAAAAGCCGAAAACGCCGGCCACCCGTAGCGCACGAGCATCTCCGACAGCGCCTCGCCGCCGAAGCGGTTGCGCCAATCGTACCGCTCGTCCCAGGGCAGCGCCGAGTGAAGTTGAATGAGCACTTTTCGGGCGAAATGCGAGCTGCGGCGGTCGCTCACGGAATCGGAGAAGAGCGGCGTCGAGAGCCACCACAGCTTCGCGTCGACCGCGTTGCGCTCGTCGCAGGTCAAGTGGTCGTATACCCCGCGCCCCTTGTTATCGAGCAGCAGCTTGGCGCTCGTCCATTCGCAGCGGCGCTCCGGCGTCATCGCGGCCGTGGCGGCGTCGAACGCCGAATCGGCGCGCGCGTAGTCGCCGGCGGCGTCGAGCGCGAAGCCCTTGAGTTGTTCGCACCACGCGCGGTCGGCGCTGCAGGTCCGGGCGATCTTGACGGCCTTGTCGAACTCGCTCTGGTCCACGAGGAAACGCACGCGCTCACCGATGATCCAGGCGTCACCGGGGTGCAACCGGTCGAGCGTCTCCAGCGAGTCGAGCAAGGCGGCGCGCGCATCGCGAACGCGATCGCGCCACGACGATGTGAGCTGGACATCGCGTGTCACCCGTTCATCGCCCGGCGACGGCTCGTCCGCCGGGAACCAGTTCGGGCACATCGAGCGACGACTCGAGTTGTGGATCACGCTCGGCGGCCGGTAGTACCCGCGGTTGCCGCTGGGACTGTAGCTGCCGTCCCAATGGCAATGATCGTCGCGCAACCGAATCTCGTTGTGCCCGTAGCCCTGATATTCGACGCTTTGCAACCAAGCGGTGCGCCATGTCGACAGGAACTTCAGGACCGCGTATCCGGCGGCGTCGGTGTACGCGTTTGAGGTTGAAGGCACCCCGGCGAGCCGGGGTTGGAATGACGGATTGGCCTGCAGTTGCAGGGCGAGCAGTAGATGAACCAGCATGTCTGATAGCGGTTGAGAACCGTTATCAGACTCGCTCGCCGTCAGGCTATGCAGACAGTGGACATAGGACCGTGACGAGCCGAGCGGCGTGTCGTGAGCGGCTACTCGTCGGGGCGATTGCGCATGTGATCGGCGAGCGCATGCAGGCGCTCGCGCAGCTGCTCGCGCAGCGGATCCGGCATCGGGTGCTCGCCGAGCGCGCGGTCCATGCACCACAACCACTCGTCGCGCTCGCGCGAGCTGATCGTGAACGGCAGGTGTCGCGCGCGAAGCCGCGGATGTCCTCGCTGCTCGATGTACGTCGGCGGCCCGCCCGTCCAATAGCTCAAATACAGATAGAGCTTGTCGCGTGACGCCTTGAGGCTCGCCGCGTGCAGGGTGCGAATCGTCGCCGCTTCCGGCGCGCTGTCCATCAAATCGTAGAAACGATCGACCAGCCGCCTGATCCCGGCATCGCCCCCGAGGAGCTCGTACGGCGGTTGGGTCGTTGCGTTCGATTCCGCGGACATGCCGAAGGATAAGCACGGCGCGAGCCGGTGGTCACGCCGCTGACCTCATTCCCTCACCTCGTTCGACGGGCGCGGCTTCTTCCTCGCGCAATCGCGGCGCGAAGCGCTCGGTCAGGACCGGGCCGAGAATCGACGTCGCCAGCATGAGCACGAGCACGACGTTGAGCATCCGTTCGTCGAGCAGGCGACGATGTGATGGATCGAATGTGTCGTACGCGACGAGCGTCGCCGCGAGCGTGGCGGCGACCTGTGGCAAGGTCAGCGACCACACAGTGAGCCGGGCGTCGCGCGAATAGCCGAACGCGCGACCGGTGAGCTCCGCGGCGATGTACTTGCCGACGACGAGCGCCCCGATGATCGATGCGACGAGCGCGGCATCGCTGGTGATGCTGTGCAGGAGCGCGCGAGGGTCGATCAGGAATCCAGTCGTGATGAAGAAGATCGGGATGAAGAGCGAGTTGCCGATGAACTCCAGCTCCGTCTTTGCCGCCTTCTCGCGGACGGCCGCGTTGAGCGCGAGTCCGGAGAGAAACGCGCCGACGATGCCGGGAAGCTGTATGACCTGCGCCAGCGTCGCCGCGACGGCCAGGATGGCGAGCATCACCGCGAAATACGCGCTCTGGTCGCGTTCGAATCTCCCGAGCAGCGCCCCGGCGACGCGACTCAGGCCGACGAGGACGAGCGGAATGAAGAGCGCGATCTCGAGCAGCAGAATCGCCAGCGACCCGATCGAGAAACCGCGTTGAAAGGTCGACGCGCAGATCGCGAAAACGATCAGCGACGACGTGTCCGAGAACATCGTCGCGCCGTACGTCACGTTGATCGGCTCGAGCTTGGTCAGCTCCAATTTCGCGACAATGCCGGACGCGAGCAGCGTGTGCGACGCGAGCAGCGAGCCGATCACGATGGCGGCCAGCGCGCCGTAACCGAACGCGAACCCAACTCCCGTCCCCAGGATGAGCGGCAAGGACGTCGTCACGATCCCGAAGGTGATCGATCGATTGCGGACGCGCCTGAACGTGTCGAGGTCGATCTCCATGCCCGCCATGAACATCAGCATCAGCTTGCCGATCTCGCCCAGGAAGTCGGCGACCGGGCGGGTCGTTCCGATCACCGCCAGTCCGTGCGGCCCGAACACCACGCCGGCCAGCAGGAGGCCGACGACCGACGGCAGCCGAACCCTTTGCGACAGCTTGGGGATGATGACGATGACGACCAGTCCGATCGCAAACTTCGCGAGCAAGGGCAGTGACGAAGCAACAGAACGTAACGAGCCCGGATCGACAGTCATCGTCGGCGAGGAATGCACGGAGCATTCTTCCGACGAACGTCCGGCGCACGCCGCGCGTCGGACCAAGGTCCCATGCGTGCGCGAACTATTGCGTCGAGGAGCGGATAGGTCCCGCGTGTCCGCTCAATGTGGAACGGATGGCAGGCGACGATCGCAGTCAAATCACCAATGCATGAGGGAAGGGAAACATGCGGCAAGTTGTTCGATCAACTCTTTTTCTCGCCGCGGCCATCGCGCTCGCGGCGTGCTACGATTCGGAGAGCACGACGTATCCGACGCAAAAGCTGAAGGCTTCCGCTGATCGCGCGGGCGCTATGGTCGGCTTCGCTTTCCAGAGCGGCGGTATCACCGGCTTTGGCCCGGGCATCGTGAGTCTGACAGGCGGCGGCTCCTACGACCCGTCGACCGCGACGTCTCAAGAGACCGTCGGCCATGGCAACGGCGGCTTCTCCTGCGTCAACACCGTCGACCAGTTGAACTTCAAGGGCTGTCAAACCGGACAGGGCGTACGCTGGGACACCGAGCAGCTGCTCGCGTCGACCGGTTTCAAGTGCACTGCCACCGAAAACGGACGAACCGCGTTCACGGACGAGCACACCGTCGTGTTCAAAGCGGATTTCTATCTTGCCGGTGACGGTAACGATGAAACGTTCAGGGCGAACATGATCGTCGCCGATCACGATCTCGACGATCAGCAACTCGGCGTGCAGAACGTCTGGATTCAAGGCGTGGGCTGCAGCACGGGCACGGTGAACTTCAGTCAGGCCGGCCGGCCGTTCGTGAACTGATACGCTCGATGCGGTAAACAAAGTGAGACGCATGCAATCGCACGCGTCTCACTTTGCATAGACGAGGTCTTATTCGCACAACGGGGCGACACCGAGTGTCGCCCCGTTTGTTGCTGGAGCGTGAACCCTTCGGGTCTAGATGTCGAGGTTCTTCACGAACTGTGCGTTCTGCTCGATAAAGATGCGGCGCGGCTCGACTTCATCGCCCATCAGCGTCTGGAAGATCTGATCGGCGAGCACCGCCTCCTCGATGGCGACCTTGAGCAGCGTGCGACGCTCCGGATCCATCGTCGTATTCCAGAGCTGCTCGGGGTTCATCTCGCCCAGACCCTTGTAGCGCTGGATGTTGAGCGATCCGCGGCCGTCGCCGTTGCTGAGTCGCGTCGCGATCTCTTCGCGCTCGGACTCGTCGTAGGCGTAGTACTCCTCACGACCCTTGGCCACGCGGTACAGCGGCGGCTGGGCGATGTACACGTAGCCGGCTTCGATCAGCTCCGGCATCTGCCGGAAGAAGAAGGTGAGCAAGAGTGTGCGAATGTGCGCGCCGTCGACGTCGGCGTCGGTCATGATGATGACCTTGTGATAGCGCGCCTTGCCCAGCTCGAACTCCTCCTTGATGCCGCTGCCGATCGCGGTGATGATCGTCCGGATCTCTTCATTCGAGAGGACCTTGTCGATGCGCGCCTTCTCGACGTTGATGATCTTGCCGCGCAGCGGCAAAATCGCTTGGAACTCGCGCTTGCGGCCCTGCTTGGCCGAGCCGCCGGCCGAGTCGCCCTCGACGAGGTAGAGCTCGCACATCGCGGGATCGGTCAGCGAGCAATCGGCGAGCTTGCCCGGCAGATTGCCGACGTCGAGCGCCGACTTGCGACGGGTGAGATCGCGCGCCTTACGCGCGGCTTCGCGAGCGCGTGCCGCGGAGACAGCCTTCTCGATGACGATGTTCGCGGTGCGCGGATGCTCGTCCAGGTAGGAGGCGAGCCACTCGTTGACGAGCGTCTTCACCGCCGACTCGACCTCGGAGTTTCCGAGCTTGGTCTTGGTCTGCCCCTCGAACTGCGGCTCGCGCACCTTGACCGAGAGCACCGCGGTGAGGCCTTCGCGGACATCGTCTCCCGAAAGGCTAAAGTCGGCCTTTTTCAGGAAGTTGCCCTTCTGCGCGTAATTGTTGATGACGCGCGTGAGCGCCGCTTTGAAGCCGGTGAGATGCGTGCCGCCTTCGTGCGTGTTGATGTTGTTGACGAAGGAAAAGACGTTCTCGTTGTACTGGTCGTTGTACTGCATGGCGATCTCGATACCGACGTCATCCCGCGTCGTCTCGGTGTAGATCACCTCGTTGTGCAGCGACTTTCGATTGGCGTTGAGGTGCTGCACGAACTCCTTGAGCCCGCCCTTCGCGTGAAAGGTGTCGGACTTCTCTTGGCCTTCGCGCTCGTCGGTGAGCGTGATCATCACGCCCTTGTTGAGGAACGAGAGCTCGCGGAGGCGCATCGCCAGCGTGTCGTACCGATAGATGAGATCCGTGAAGATCTTGGCGTCGGGCTTGAACCAGGTCTTGGTGCCCGTCTCCTTCTTCGGGATCTGGCCGAGTCTCTTGAGCTTCGTCGTGGTGTCGCCACGCTCGAAGTCCATGTAGTACTCGACGCCGTCGCGCTTCACCCACACCTTGAGCTTCTCGGAGAGCGCGTTGACGACGGACACGCCGACGCCGTGGAGACCGCCGGAAACCTTGTACGTGTTCTTGTCGAACTTGCCGCCGGCGTGCAGCACGGTCAGGGCGAGCTCGACGCCCGGCATCTTCTCCGTCGGGTGGATGTCGACCGGAATGCCGCGGCCGTTGTCTTCGACCGTGATCGAGTTGTCGGGGTGAATCGTGACGCGGACGGTGTCGGCGAACCCGACGAGCGCTTCATCGATCGAGTTGTCGACCACCTCATAGACGAGGTGATGAAGGCCGCGCTCCGACGTCGATCCGATGTACATGCCCGGGCGTTTGCGTACCGCCTCGAGGCCTTTGAGAACTTGAATCTGCCCGGCGTCGTACTTGTCGCCCGAGCCGCCGTTGCCGTTCCCTTTCGCCATGAATTACCCCTAAAAAGCAGCCCGTACAAATCCCGAAAATCGGGGCGCAATCATCCTGTTGAAATTAACCGTTCGGCGACCGAGACGCAACGGGTCGCTATCGGTTCAAGCTTTTGTGGTTCAACGGCTTATGGCTGGCCCAACATCCACCGGATCTTCTTCACCGGAGCCCGCCCCGGCTTGCGGTTCAGGGACTTCAGCAGTTCCGGCTCGAGCATCGATAGTTCGTTCGCCCAGGCGTTCGTCGTCACGCGCACGAACAACGTCCCGTTCGCCGAAATCGACTGAGGCGTAGTCACCGCCGCGATCTGTGGACCGACGAGCTGGCGCCACTCCGGAATGATCCCCGCCTGCTCGATACGTTCGGCGACGCCGCTCTTGCCGATGACGTTGGCGACGATCTTCCCGATCGCCTCCGGCCTGCGCTTCCGATCCGTCATACCCCAAAACGCTCGATAGCGCCGCCGGCAACGCGAAGTCGCTCGAGACGCGTGAGCTCGCTTGGAATGTCCGTGTCCCGAGGCACTGCCAAGATCGTTTGGCCGCGCCCGTCACGCGCCAGCCACTCGAGAATTCTCGTCGAGCGGCGTACGTCGAGCTCGGCAAAGGGATCGTCGAGCAGAAATATCGGAGCGCGGGTCGTGCGCTCGGTGAAGGTCGCCGCTTCGAGCATCCTCAAAACTATCGCCGCGGTGCGTTGCTGGCCCGCCGACCCGAATACGCGAATGTCGCGTCCATCCAGCGTCATCACGAGATCGTCGCGATGCGGTCCGGCCTGGGTCACGCCGCGACGCAGATCGCTCGGCCGCTTGTCTTCGAGGGCGCGCGCGATCGCCGACGCGGGATCGTCGCCGATCGCCACCGAGCTCGCGTAGCGCACCCGCGAATCGCCCGTCTCGCCGATCGTCGATGAGAGTGTGGTGAATGAGGACTCGATCCCCGCCACCCATTGGCGCCGCTCGACCAGCAGCTGCGCGCCGAATTCGGACAGCGGCTGCTCCCAGATGGCGACGGTCGCGGCCGAACGCGATGGATCGCGAAGCGCGGCGTTGCGATGCGCCAGCGCCGCGCGGTACCGCTGAAGCGCGTGCAGATATCGTCGGCTCGTCAGGGCCAACATGACGTCGAGGTATCGGCGACGTCCGCTCGGCGCTCCCGTGACCAGCGCAACGTCGTCGGGCGAGAAGAGAACGGAAGGCAACGCGCCGAGCGCGTCGCTCAACTTGTCCGGAATTCGGGCATCCAATCGTACGCGCTTGCGCTTGCCGGCGCGCTCGAATCCGACGGAGATCTCGTGGTCTCGATCCGTCTTCACGGCCGCGCGCAGATGAAACGCGTCGGCGCCGAAGCGCACGACATCCTGATCGCGTGCGCCGCGCGACGAGCGAAGCAAGTGAAAATAATGAATGGCCTCGAGGAGATTCGTCTTGCCCTGGCCATTTTCGCCGATCAGCACGAAGCCGTCGGCGGGCGCTTGGAGCTCGACATGCGCGAGATTTCGGAAATCGTGAACGGCGAGCCGCTCGAGCCGCGCGGCCGCGGCGTTCACGCGCCGGTGAAGCGCGCGGAGGCCTTCTCGAGAAACGCGCGAGTTCCGACGCGCTTGTCATCGGTCGCCGCGAGCAGGCCGAATGCAGTCGCCTCCAGCGTCAACGCGTCCTCGAGGGTGGCGTCGTAGCCGCGATTTACGACTTCGACCACGCTCGCGATCGCGAGCGGCGCATTGGCGAGGATGGTGCGCATCATCTCGTTCGCCGCCGGCAAGAGCTCCGCCGCTTGAACGACACGATTCACCAGGCCGATACGATACGCTTCCTGCGCGTCGATCATCTCGCCGGTGAGAAGAAGCTGCAGCGCGCGTCCCCGACCGACGAGTCGCGGCAACCGCTGCGTTCCGCCGTAGCCCGGGATCAATCCCAGCTTCACCTCCGGCTGGCCGAACTTGGCGAGCTCCGACGCGATACGGATGTGACATGCCATCGCCAGTTCGCATCCGCCCCCCAGCGCGAATCCATTCACGGCGGCGATCACGGGCTTCGGTGAAGCTTCGAAGCGACCAAACACCTCCTGGCCGGTCTTGGCGAGCTGCTTCGCCGAGACGGGGCCGTGTTTCTCGAGCTCGGAGATGTCCGCGCCGGCGACGAACGCTCGCCCCGCGCCGGTGAGAATGACGCCACCGACCGCGCTGTCCGAAACCACCTGATCGATCGCTTCACCCAACTCGGCGATGACGCGGTCGTTCAATGCGTTCAGCTTGTCGGGCCGATTGACGGTAATGGTCGCGACGCGGTCGTTGGTTTGGAGGGAGAGGGTTTCGTAGGACATGGCGGGAATCTAAGGGAAACGGCGGGGGAAACGGCGGAACCTCGCGGTTGGGGACCCTCGCCGTTCAGGCTTTTTTCTTGCCCGACACCCCACCGATGCCCGCATGGATTCGTCGACTTGGCACCAAGCGCACCGGCTTTCGATACCTGAGCCCCAACGGCCGGCCAATCCGCGACGCGCGGACGCTCGCGCGCGTCGACGCTCTCCGCGTACCGCCGGCCTGGCGCGATGTGCATATCGCGGCCTCGCCACGCTCGGCGATCCAGGCCTGGGGCTTCGATGCCCGCGGGCGGAAGCAGTATCGCTACCACGCGCGGGCAGTTGAACGACGCGAGCTGCGCAAGTACTACCGCGTCCGACAGCTGGCCAAAGAGCTTCCCAAGGTGCGGGCCGCGCTCGAGCGCGACGCCCGCCCGACGGCGCAGGCGACGACGCTCGACGCCGATACGGTGGCCGCCACGGTGCTCCGCATCATCAGCGAAAGCTTCTGCCGCGTGGGCGGTGAACGGTACGTGCGAGAGAACGGGACGTTCGGGATCACCACATTGAGAAAAGCGCACATCGACCTGAATGGCGAGAGCGTGCGACTCGAGTATCGCGGCAAAGGCAGCATTCGGCAGCGGCAGATCATTCACGACCGCGACCTCGTCCGACTGATCCGGCGTCAGACGCGCACGCCCGGCCGGCGGCTATTCACGTATCGGCGCGGCGACGACTGGCGTGCGCTGACCGCGCGCGATGTAAATGCATATCTGCAGCGGCGCATCGGGCGGTATAGCGCAAAGGACTTCCGCACGTGGGGCGGTACGCTGCGGGCCGCCACCGTGCTCGCGGAGCTCGGGCCCGCCCACTCGGAGCGCGAGGCGAAGCGGAACGTCGCGCTGGCGATGCGGCTCGTCTCCTCGGAGCTGGGGAATACGCCCACGATTTGCCGGAAGTCGTACGTCCACCCGATCGTCATCGCGCGGTACCTGGATGACAACGATACGATTCCGCTCCCTCGAGGGCGTCGAACGGCGGCGAACCGCGGCCAGGCGCATTCGCCGGAGGAGCGGGCGCTGATTGCCTTCCTCGACCGCCATTTTCCCGAGCGCCGCCGACGCGTCCGCACCGAGGACTGACGGCGTCGCTTACGCCCGCGAGCCGCGATTCCTACGTTTCGCGCATGCAACCGATTCAGAGCGTCGCGTGGTCAGCCGACGGTTCCTCGGTGAGGATTCTCGACCAGCGCTGCCTGCCCGTTCGCGAGGTATACCGAGAGCTGCGAACGGTGGACGAGGTGTGCAGCGCGATCGCGACCCTTTCCGTGCGCGGCGCCCCGGCGATCGGTGTGGCCGCCGCGATGGCGCTTTCGCTCGCCTTCTCGGACGGCGTGCAGGATCTCGCGACGGCCCGGCAGGCACTTCGAGTCGCGGCCGAGCGGCTGCGAGGAACGCGGCCGACGGCGGTCAATCTTGCGTGGGCGCTCGATCGCGTGGTGCGACGATCGGACGCGGCGACGAACGTTTCGGGTTTGCGACGGGTCGTGCGCGACGAAGCGTCGCGAATTCTCACCGAGGATCAGGCGATGTGCCGCCGCATCGGCGAGCACGGGGCGTCGCTGATCGAGCAGGGAAGCCGCATCCTCACGCATTGCAACACCGGAGCGCTCGCCACGGCGGGGATGGGGACGGCCCTCGCGGCCATCTACACCGCAAAGAGTCAGGGAAAGCGCCTCGAGGTGTACGCCGACGAGACGCGTCCGCTGCTTCAGGGAAGCCGGCTCACGGCGTGGGAGCTGGAACGCGCCGGCGTTCCGGTCACTGTGTTGGTGGACGGCGCGGCGGCCGCGCTGATGCGCTCTGGCCGCGTCGACCTGTGCATCGTCGGCGCGGATCGCATCGCCGCCAACGGCGATGTGGCGAACAAGATCGGCACGTACTCGCTCGCCGTCGCGGCCTACTATCACGGAATTCCGTTTTACGTCGCCGCGCCGTGGAGCACATTCGATCCGTCGACGCCCAATGGCGGTCGCATCACGATCGAGGAGCGGTCGGCCGATGAAATCCGACGCGGCTTCGGCACGCAGACGGCTCCCGACGAAGCGCGCGTCTTCAACCCCGCGTTCGACGTGACCCCCGCCGAATTGATCACGGCGATCGTCAGCGACCGCGGCGTCCACCGCGCGCCGTACGACTTTAGACATCTCACACTATGAGACACGTCCTCGCGATCGACGAAGGCACTACGGGCGCGACGTGTCTGATGATCGGCGAAGACGGCCGCGTCGCGGGCCGCGGCTATCGCGAGATACCGCAGTATTTTCCCGAGGCTGGACGGGTCGAGCACGACGCGATGGAGATCCTCGAGTGCGTCAAGCAGGCGGCTCGGGAGGCAATCGCGAGCGCGGATGCGCGACCGGACGTCATCGGCATCACGAATCAGCGCGAGACGATCGTGGTGTGGGAGCGCGAATCCGGCCGGCCGGTGCACCGGGCAATCGTCTGGCAGGATCGTCGGACCGCCGAGCGATGCGCTGGGCTCGCACCGCAAGCTGACCGGATCGCCAAGCTCACCGGTCTCGTACCCGACCCGTACTTTTCGGCCACCAAGCTGGAGTGGCTCATCGAGCACGAGCGCCTGTTGCAGCGCTACTCGCCCCGGGAGCTCGCCGCCGGCACGATCGACGCGTGGCTCATCTGGCAACTCACCGGCGGCGCCGTTCACGCCACGGACCCCACGAACGCGTCGCGTACGATGTTGTACGACATCGACAAGCGAGCGTGGAGCTCGGAGCTCTGCGACATGTTCAGCGTTCCTCGCGAGCTGCTGCCGGACGTTCGCACGTCACTCGGCGATTTCGGCGTCGCGCGCGCCAACTTGCTCGGCGTCGAAGCGCCGATCCGCGGCGTCGCCGGCGATCAGCAGGCAGCGTTGTTCGGTCAAGGATGCTACGAGCCCGGGAGCGGCAAGAACACCTATGGCACGGGTGCCTTTCTGCTTCTCAACGCGGGACGTACTCGGCCGGCCGGCGCGCCCGGCATTCTCACAACGATCGCGTGCGATGCGAGCGGCGCGCCCGTCTACGCGCTCGAGGCGTCGATTTTCATCGCCGGCGCCGCGGTGCAATGGCTCCGCGACGGGCTGGGCATCATCAACAGCGCCGGTGAGACCGAGGCGCTGGCGCGCTCGATCGAGTCCACCGACGGGGTGTATTTCGTCCCCGCGCTGACCGGACTCGGCGCGCCGCATTGGGAGGCGAACGCGCGCGGGACGATCGTGGGACTCACGCGCGGAACGGGTCGTGCCCATCTCGTGCGCGCCGCGCTCGAAGCGATGGCGTACGGAACGGCGGAGGTGTTGGGATCGATGGCGGATGCGAGCGGAACGCACTTCGAGCGGTTGCGCGTCGACGGCGGAGCGACGATGAACGACTGGCTGATGCAATTCCAATCCGACGTCCTCGGTGTTCCGGTGGAGCGGCCGGACATGGTGGAAACGACGGCGCTCGGCGCCGCCGGACTCGCCGGTCTCGGCGCGGGAGTCTGGCGCGACACCAACGAGTTTCTTTCGACCCGACGATTCACGCGCTTCGAGCCGCGAATGAATCGCGACACCGCGCGAGCGCTGCTGCATGGGTGGGAACGCGCCGTTCGCGCGGCGATCGGCTGGGCCCGATACACGGCGGCACCAGTCTAATGTCGTCGCGATTGGACGCGCACTGCAGGGCGTTGGCGGATTGTCGCCTGTGCGGTCATCCGGAGGGTGTGACGCCGATCCTGTCCCGTGCGCGCCGGCCGAAGGCGATGCTCGTCGGACAAGCGCCGGGGAAAGTCGAAGCCGCGGGGGGCAGACCATTCGCTGGTCGAGCGGGCAAAACGCTCTTTCGCTGGCTCGAAAGGGCCGGGGTCGACGAAGAAACGGCGCGCGCGCGGATCTACATCGCGGCGGTCACGCGCTGCTATCCCGGCCCAAGCCCGAGTGGCCGCGGCGATCGCGTGCCGTCGCCCGCCGAACAGGACGCGTGCGCCGTCTGGCTCGACGCGGAGTTGCGAATCGTGCGCCCGACACTCTTGATACCGGTCGGACGGCTGGCGATCACGCGCTTCCTTCCGAATGAGCCGCTCGACCGGCTGATCGGCGAGGCGCACGACGTTCAGCATGTCGGCGGCCGTTCGATGGCGATCCCGCTGCCGCATCCGTCCGGTGCGAGCAGTTGGATTCACGAAGGGGACCATCCGCGTCTGCTCGACCGCGCGCTGGTTCTGATTGGCCGAGAGCTGGAGCGATTGGGAATTGGAAGCGGCCCACGAGCGAGGAGTGTTGCCTGATGCGCGGTCTTGTCTTGTTGTTCACCCTCCACTTCGGCGACGAACACCCCGGCGGCGACCGGTGGTTCGCGGCCGACAAGATGAAGCACTTTTTTGTCGCGGCCTTCGTCCAGAGTGCTTCGTTCAGCGGCTTGCGCGCCACCGGCATGTCGAAATCCTCATCGCTCGCCGGCGCTGCCGCGTTCACGGCCGGCGTGAGCATCGGCAAGGAGCTCCACGATCGCCGCGCCGGCGGCGTCTTCAGCATCAAGGATCTCACATGGGACGGACTCGGTATGGCGGCGGGGGCGGCGTTGTCGGAACACACCAAGTGACCCGCGATGATCCTCATCGCCGAGCTTTCCCTTTGGGCCTCCCTGTTCCTCGCGGCATGGTCCGCCGCCATCTCGTACGCGGGCGGCGCGCTGCGGCGGGCGGAATTCGTCGAGAGTGGTGCGCGCGCGCTCTATGCGACATTTGTCATGGCCGCGCTCGCGTCGGTCGGATTGTGGACGGCGCTCCTGGCGCGCGACTTCTCGTTGGAGTACGTGGCGGCGAACATCGGTCAGAACACGCCCCGCCATTACGCATTCACCGCGTTGTGGAGCGGGCAATCGGGATCGATGCTGTTTTGCGCGACGATATTGTCGCTGTGCGGAACGGTCGTGGTCGCGGCGAGCGGGC
This sequence comes from Gemmatimonadaceae bacterium, assembly GCA_035535975.1. Lineage (GTDB taxonomy): Bacteria > Gemmatimonadota > Gemmatimonadetes > Gemmatimonadales > Gemmatimonadaceae > JAQBQB01. The sequence goes on from DATLPC010000150.1 coordinate 43,607, forward strand.
GCCGTAGTCGCGAGCTCGTTCCTTGGGCGACGGGCACGCTGTCGGCCATTCTCCTGTTCCTTCTGGCGACGACCTGCTTCGCGGCCAATCCGTTCGCGCGCTCGGAAGTCACGCCGCTCGACGGCCGCGGTATGAACCCGCTGCTTCAGAATCCCGCGATGGCGTTGCACCAGCCGATGCTCTACATCGGCTACGTCGCCACCGCGGTGTCGTTTGCATTCGCGATCGCGGCATTGCTGGGGCGCCGACTCGACGCGAATTGGTTTGACGTGGCGCGGCGATGGACCGTCGTATCGTGGGTTTTTCTCACGGGTGCCATCGTGCTCGGAATGCGCTCGGGGTACCTGAAGCCGACGAGCGGCGCCGGTTGGGCGCTGAACGCGGTGGAAGACTGGTCGGTTTTTCCGTGGCTCACGGTCACGGCGTCCCTCCATTCGATCTTCGCTCGGACGCGGCTCCCCGACCGGCGCAAATGGAACGTCGTTTTCTTCGCCGCGAGCTTTCTGCTTGCCGTCCTCGCGGTTGTCGTCACACGCGGCGGCGCGATGACCGATGAAACCACGTTGGCACCGTCGCCGATCGGAACGTGGTTCTCATCGTTCTTTTTTTTGACGACGGGGATGACCGTGTATCTCATCGGCACGCGTCTTCGCGATCTTCAGGCGACGGCGGGCGCGGAGGCAGAGAGCACGGCGCAGAACCGGCGGCGGGTCGGCGAGTACGTCGTGCACGCCGGCTTCGTGATATCGCTCGTCGCAATCGCGGCCGTGCCGTTCAGACGAGAGTACGACGCCCGACTGAAGACAGGAGAATCGTATCAGGCGACTGATCCGTACGGGCACGTCTGGCGGTTCGTCAGCCAAGGGGTTTCGCAATTCGACCGTCCCGATCACGTCGTGGCGATCCTCGCGCTCGACACCTACCGCGACGGCAAGCGCGTCGGGTTGATCACCAGTGAACGTCGCACCTACCGCGACATCCAGGGCAATCAGCTCTTTCCGCCCAGCGTCGAAGTCGGCGTGCACTCTTCCGCGGGCCTCGACACGTATGTGACGCCCGCGGACATTCGGCGCGAAGAGGGATCAGACATCGCCAGGCTGCAGGTTGCCTTCAATCCGCTCGTCGTCTGGCTGTGGGTTGGCGGTCTCGTGATGACCGCGGGCGGACTGATCGTCCTGTGGCCGCATGGCGCGCGGCGAGGCACGCACACAGAGTACGCTGTCGCATGATCCCTCTCGTCATCGGAGCGGCGCTCGCGGTCGTCGCGCTGGGTTACGTGCTCTATCCGATTTTTTTCGGTGGCCGGCCCGAGGGACCGGCGGCGACCGGGGTCGTCGACGACGCGACTATCGTCGATGCGACGGTTGACGAAGAGATCGAAGCTGCCGTTCGGGCCTATCGGAGCGGGGAGCAAAAAAACGACAGGTGTGCCGCGTGCGGCACACCTGTCGTCGCGCGAGACGCGCGTTACTGCTCGACCTGCGGAAACCGATTGGCCTGACTTACGGCTTCTTGGTCGCGGTCGTGTCCTTCTTCATGGCGGACTTCTTACCACCCTTCTTGCCCGAGCCCTTCTTCGGAGCCGTGCTCGACGCGGCCTTCTCGGCCGTGCTGGCGGCCTTGTCGGCCGTCTTCGCATCGGACTTGGCGGTGGCGGCCGACTTCTCAGCCGACTTCGCGGCCTGCTGAGCGCCGGCGGCGGCCTTGTCGGCGGTCTTCGCGGCCGACTTGGCGGTCGCGGCGGCCTTCTTGGTGGTGTCCTTCGTGGCACCCTGCGCATGGAGCTTGGTGCCGGCGACCAGTAGCAACGCGGCCGCGACGAATGCAAAACGCTTCATTTGGAACGTCCTCCGGAGGTGGGGATTTGCCCCTGGGTCTGCCCGCTCACTCCGTCGAGCGAGCCTGCTGTGCGAACGAACGGATCCCGAGGCGCATTGGGAATCCGGCATGAACGACCCGGGCAATCGACCGGCCGTCACATCGGCCGATTCAGCGCTCCAAAAGCTCCAAACGGCGGCGGGCAATTGTGATCGGGACCACAGTCGCCGTCGCGCAAAGCGCTCCCGCCAGCACGAATCCCACGGTCATCTCCAGGGGGTCGGCGTCGGTACCAAAGGCGCGCGCGCTGAGGTATGAGTAAACGGGTTTCGCTTCCAGCATCACCACGCCGCCGATCACGGCGATGGCGCTCATCATGAACACGAGACCGCCGAACGACGTCGGGATCTGCGCCGCATTCTCCGTCTCGAATTGGGGGAACAGCGTCCCGAACCCGACGGCCAACCCGGCGATGGCGAGCGTCATCAACGTGATCGACAGGACCGAGACGATCATCATGAACTCGCTCACCTGGAGCAAATAGTCGGTCACGCCGACGATCACGAGTGCGAGGATGAGCAGCGGCAGCGTGCCGACCCAGAACTTCGACCAGAGCAACTCGCGCATCGGGAGCGGGCTCGATCGCAGGAGCCAGAAGGTGCGCCCCTCCAGACTGACGCCCGGGAAAATGAATCGGGCGGCGATCGACGCGAGCACGAAGCCGGCGAGGACGAGGTTCAGGAACGGCACGACGTTCACCAAAAAGAACGTCACTCCCTCGCCGCGGAGGGGGAGGAACCGGATGTTGAAGACGTAGACCACGACCAGCACAGCGAGCAAGATCAGCTGCGACCACTGCGTACTGTCGCGGAAGAACACGCGGATTTCTTTTAGGACCAATTCCCGCCGCACGACGCTCAGTGGCGACAGCATGAAGTGGCCGACGCGCGCCATCACGCCCCGCCTGGCGAATCGCTGAGCGCTTTCTTGGGCCTTGCTGAATCCCCAGGCGTAAAAGAGCCGGTGAATCGCGGCGCCAATGACGATGGCCGCGGCCGCGGTAGACCAGAGCAGATAGTACGGAAGAAGCTGCGGCCGACCGTTGAGCCACGACATCACCGCATGCTGCATCCACTCGCTCGGCAGGAACGGCGACGTCGGGCCGCGCAGGATCGTGATGAAATCGACGAGCGATCGGAAGCCTTCCGGACGGGCCAGCCGCTCCGGCCGCATGAGGCGGAACAGCACGACGATCGCGCCGGCGGCAAGTACGGCGATCACGCTGAGGATGTCGCGAGCGCGCCGGGCGGGAAACACGGTCACGAGCAACAGCGTGATCGCGCTGCCGATCACCGTCGGAATCACCAGGAACGGGACGAACGTCGCCAGCACGATCAACGGATAGAGCGGGCCCCCGGAATAGACGACGCCGTACGCCACGAACATCGGTACTGCCATGAGCAGCACCATCCAGCTCGAATTCACCAGCGTCTCGACCAACCTCGACACATAGAGCTTGAACCAATCGACCGGCGCTGACGCGAGCAGGTCGAGGTCGCGCGCCAGGAAGAAGCTCGACAGCGCGGTGATGACGTTCGACAACAGCAAGATCGAGAAGAAGCCGGCGAGAATGAGCCCGAGCAGCTTTCCGGCGATGAGTGGTCCGATTTCCGCCACGCCGCGGAAATACCGCAGGAGGCGGAAGAGCATCAAGAACACGAACGTCCAGAAGCCAAGGCCGAACGCGGCGAGAATGAACACGCGCAGACCGCGGCCCTTTTCCCCCATCGTGTTCCGCGCGCGAGCCGTGATCCACTTCACGCTCAGCAGGTGCGCGGTCGAGGGATCGGGGAGTCCGTGGGACTTGTTGCGCTCGACGACGCCGAGCGCCGGCAGCGCGCTAGGCGTCGAGGACATCGACCAGCTCGCGCGCCGCGTTCTCGCCGGTGAGCCTCAGGAAGATTTGCTCGAGACCCATGGCGCCGGATTCCGCGGTCGCACGGAGGTCGGCCATCGTTCCCGCGGCGCGAATGACGCCGTTCTGGATGATGGCGATGCGATCGCACATCCCTTCGGCGATCTCGAGCGTGTGCGTCGACATCATCACCGTGTGTCCGCGGCGCGTGTATTCGCGAAAGAGATCCTTGAGGATGCGGGCCGCCTTCGGGTCCAGCCCGACCATCGGCTCGTCGACGACGATGACTTCCGGCCGATGAACGAATGCGCTCGAAATGATCAGCTTCTGGCGCATCCCGTGGCTGTAGCTCTCGACGAGCTCGTCGCGCCACTCCTCGAGGTCGAACAGTGCCAGCAGCTCACGGGCGCGATGCTCGATCTCAGGACCTTTTTGGCCATAGAGGCCGGCGACGAAACGCAGAAACTCGGCGCCGGTCAGCTTCTCATATATGAAGGGGCGGTCCGGAATGAACCCGAGCTTGCTCTTGGCCGCGACAGGTTCGTTCACGACGTTGACGCCGCCGATCTCCACCGTACCGCCCGTCGGACGCAGGATGCCGGCGATCATCCGCAGGGTCGTCGTCTTGCCGGCGCCATTGGGACCGAGAAAGCCGAACAGCTCCCCGCGAGGGACTTCGAGATTGATCGAGTTGACGGCGGTGAAGCTGCCGTAACGCTTGGTGAGGTTGGTGAGCTTGATCATCGCTGGCTCCCCCCGCCCACAGTCCCAACCTCATTCGAGCGGCGAACTGCTTCGTTCACGGACAGTACATCGATCTTGAGATTTCCCATCAGGCGAAGCAGCTCGGTTTGTCGAGCCAGGCCGCCAACGACGAAGCGCAAATGCGCCGCATCGGCGGGGAACTGGCCGAAGGTCGGATCAACCGCAACCCAATCGTTCAAAAGGACTTCCGGCCAGGCGTGGTAATAGAACTTGCCGTCTACGAACGCGAGGCCGGCCGCGATACGGGCTGGCAGGCCCACCGCGCGTGCTAAAGCGACGAAAAGCTGGGTGTGTTCGTTACAGTCCCCGACACGCGTTTGCAGTACCCGAAGCGCGCTCGGGACGCCAAAAGTCACGCGATCCTTGATCGAGTCGTGCACCCACGTGTTGATCCGTTGGGCAACAATCAAAGGGTCGCGGGCGCTCGGATCGTGAGACGCTCCCGCGCCGGCGATCCGCCATGCAAGCTGGATGATCTTGGGGTGGTTGCTCTGAATCAACGGTTCCGATCGCGTATGCTCGGGGTCGCGTAGGTGGCCGCCAGGAAGCTTATAGTCGGCGACGAGTGCCGCGTCGCGCGCCGGCCGGATGAACAGCGTGTCGCCAATGAGGTGTTGTCGCTGCCCGTCCAGATCGTAGCCCGATAAGTCGACGTTGCGTAGGCGCACGGCGAGCGCGTCCAGCCGGCGGTCGAGCCGCTTGTTCGCGGCGATGGCCGTCGTCTCGAGAATGTCCCGATCGTCGGTAACGGAAAGCCGCGTGCTGTCGGTCCGCCAATTTTCGAACGCGACTTCGTACGGCAGTCGCTCGAGGCGAAATCCGAGCTCCGTCGTTCGGAGAATCCTGCCCTGGTCGTCCACCCACCCGGTGAAGGCGCCGGGGGACTCGGACACCACATTCCAGCCGCGCACCGTATCCGGCCGAACCCCGTGCCACCGGCGCGTCGTCGAATCGAAGACCGCGCTATCCGCCAGAACGAACAGTGATTCTGCGCGGATGTTGAACGCCACGTCCTTCGGCGCCATCGATGCCGGATCGAATACGGGCAACACGTACCGCTTTCCGACCTTCGGCTGCTCGACGAGCGCCACGACCATCGGAACGAGCGTCGGAAGCAGCAACGATCCAGCGAGCGGGACTCGCCGAACCTCAGGCTTGTCGTTGCCGGACGTGATGGTGAGGACGAGCGCCGTATCGCCCTCGACGGTGCCAGTCGCCGAGATCGGCGCGCCCTCACTTTCAATCGAGAGATCGAAGCTCGTCAGGCGCAGGGCGCGCGAGAGCGTCGCGCTCGTGCGTGCCGTCGCGCGCCGCGGCTTGCCGCCGACCGGCAGATCGGCGACGAAATAGTCGTTGAGGGTGATCGACAGCTGCGTCGTATCCACCGTCGACGACGCAAATCCGACCTGTCGTTGGCCCTGCATGACGCCGTAGAACACGACGCCGGGCGCGACACGCGCCGCTGCGGCGGCGAGCCGCTCGGCGCGAGGACGGAAATATTCGCGCTGGACGAGGAGAACCAGGCCGGCCAGCCAGGCGGCGACAATTCCGCCGCCGAGCAGGGCGCGCCGGGTTATGGCTCCGGTGCGAGCGCGAATACCGCTCTGATGTGTGTGCAGCGACTCTATGTGAGGGCTAGTGTGGTCTCGCCGTTGATCCACTCGAGATACTTGTCGAGGCCTGCTTCCACGGGAAGCGCGAGTAGCTCGGGAACCTTGTTGGGATGGAGCTCCGCGAAGGCGACGCGAAGCGACTCGATCCGCGCCGACCGGGTCTTCAACATGACGACTACCTCCCGCTCATCGGCAATTTTTCCCTGCCAGCGGTAGAGGGAGCGGGCGCCGGGGACCAAGGTGCCGCAGGCAATCAAACGTCGCTCGAGCAGCGTACGGACGAATTTCACCGCCTCCTCATCGGAAGCGACCGTAGTGAAGACAACGACGGCGTCGGTGTGAGGCATGGCCCAATATAGCGACTTGTCTGTACCCGGTCCGATCCGCAGCTTTCCCTGGCTATGGCAGAAGATTCGCTGATTGTTCGCGGCGCGAGGGAACACAACCTTCGGAACCTCGACGTCACGATTCCGCGCGACAAACTGACGGTCATCACCGGTTTGTCCGGCTCGGGAAAGTCCTCGCTCGCCTTCGACACGATTTACGCGGAAGGCCAGCGGCGCTACGTCGAGTCGTTGTCGGCGTACGCCCGTCAGTTCCTCGGGCTGATGGAAAAACCGGACGTCGATTCGATCGAAGGATTGTCGCCCGCGATATCGATCGAACAGAAAACCGCTGGTCACAACCCGCGCTCGACCGTCGGCACGGTCACGGAGATCTACGACTACCTCCGTCTGCTTTGGGCACGCGTCGGTACGCCGCACTGTCCGAACTGCGGCCGTCCGGTGCAACGACAGAGCGCGGCGCAAATCGCCGACATCGTCCTCACCTGGCCGCGCGACACGCGGATCGAGGTGCGCGCCCCGCTCGTGCAAGGCAGAAAGGGCGAATTCCGGGAGCTCTTCGAGTCGGTGCGCAAGCAAGGGTTCATTCGCGCCTATGTCGACGGTGAGTTGATCGAGGTCGCGTCGCCGCCCAAGCTCAATCGCCGTCAGAACCACACCATTGAGGTCGTCGTCGATCGCCTCGTGGTGCGCACCGAAGATCGCGGCCGCGTCGCCGACTCGATCGAGACGGCTTTGAAATTGGCCGACGGCGTCGTCGAGATCGTGAACGCGCAGTCCGGCGCGAAGGAGATGTTCTCGGAGCGTTACGGCTGTCCGTCGTGCGGCATCTCGCTCCCCGAGCTCGAGCCGCGCCACTTCTCGTTCAACTCACCGTTCGGCGCCTGCCCCAAGTGCGGCGGTCTCGGCACCCGGCGGCAGGTGAGCGAAGAGCTCATCCTCGGCGACCCGCGCATCTCGATACTCGAGGGCGTGATTCTGCCCTGGGGTGAGCCGAGCGGCTATTTGCGGAAGATCGTTTTGCCGGCGCTCGCCCGTCAGCTCAAGTTCGACCTGAACGCGCCGTGGGGAGCGCTCCCCAAGTCGGTGCGCGACGCGATTCTGTACGGCACGACGAAGGATTCGCGCGGCAAGCGCTCGGGCGCGACGTCCGACGCGCCCGAGTGGGAAGGGGTGCTCAACAACATCGAGCGCCGGTACGAGGAATCCGATTCGGACACGATTCGCCTCGAGCTTCAAGAGTTCATGATCGAGGTTCCGTGCGACGAATGCGACGGACGCCGGCTCAAACGCGAGGCGCTTTCGGTCACGGTGCAGAACAAGAGCATCGGCGAGGTCGTCGAATGGGCGATCACCGAGACGCTCGGGTTTTTCGAGAGCGTTTCGATTCGTCAGGACGGCCGCCCGGGGCTCGACCCCGAGATCGCGGGGCCGATTCTCAAGGAAGTGCGTGAACGCCTGCGCTTCCTCGTCGACGTCGGCCTGGACTACCTGACGCTTGGTCGAGCGGCCGAGTCGCTGTCCGGTGGAGAGGCGCAGCGGATTCGCCTCGCGACGCAGATCGGATCGCGCCTCGTCGGGGTGCTGTACATCCTCGACGAGCCGTCGATCGGTTTACACCAGCGCGACAACGCGCGGCTGCTCGCCACGCTCGAGCAGCTTCGCGATCTCGGCAACACCGTGATTGTCGTCGAGCACGATGAAGAGACGATGCGCGCGGCGGACCACGTCATCGATCTTGGCCCCGGCGCCGGCAAGCATGGCGGCGAGGTCATTGCGTTCGGAACCGTGGACGAGATCGCGCGCAACGAAGCGTCGATCACCGGGAAGTATCTGAGCGGTGAGATGTCGATCGCGACGCCCAAAAAGCGGCGCATCCCCGACGATCGCAAGGCGATCCGTATCGAGGGCGCGCGCGAGCACAACCTTCGAAACCTCGATGTCGAGATTCCCCTCGGGCTGTTCGTCGCGGTGACCGGCGTCTCTGGTTCCGGCAAGTCGACGCTGATCGAAGACATTCTGCATCGCTCGCTCGCCCGGCATTTTTACCGGGCTCGCGTGATCCCCGGCGCGCACCGGCGCATCACCGGCTTCGAGCACATCGACAAGGTCATCGATATCGACCAGAGCCCGATCGGCCGTACGCCGCGCTCGAATCCGGCGACGTACACCGGCCTGTTCACGCCGATTCGCGAGCTGTTCGCCGAACTTCCCGAGGCGAAGATCCGCGGCTACGGACCGGGACGGTTCTCGTTCAACGTGAAGGGCGGACGGTGCGAGGCGTGCCAGGGCGACGGTCTCGTAAAGATCGAGATGCACTTCCTCCCCGACGTCTACGTTCCGTGCGAAGTATGCAAGGGCAAGCGGTACAACCGAGAGACGCTCGAAGTCCGATTTCGCGGCCAGTCGATCTCGGATGTGCTCGAGCTCACGGTGGACGACGCGCTGGAGTTCTTCCAAAACCAGCCGCGCATCTTCCAGAAGCTGCAAACGCTGGTCGACGTCGGACTCGGCTACATCCACCTCGGCCAGAGCGCGACGACGTTGTCCGGCGGCGAAGCGCAGCGCGTGAAATTGGCGACCGAGCTCTCGAAGAGAGATACCGGCCGAACGCTCTACATTCTCGACGAGCCGACGACCGGCTTGCACTTCGAGGACGTGCGCGTGTTGCTCGATGTCTTGCATCGCCTGGTCGACCGCGGGAACACGGTGTTGGTGATCGAGCACAACCTCGATGTCATCAATACGGCCGATTGGATCATCGATCTCGGGCCGGAGGGCGGGACGCGCGGCGGAGCACTCGTTGCCACGGGCTCGCCGGAGCATGTTGCGAGCATCGACGCCTCGTATACGGGCCAGTATTTGCGGCCGCTCGTCGGGGCGCGACGAAAGAAAGCCGGATAGCGCTCGTCATCCCTCGGGATGACAGCCACGCTTATCGCGAACGCGCGGCGATCGGACCCTCGGTCGCGGAGCGAACGCGCGCGAAGATGACGCTGCTCGTCGTTCGATCGATCGGGCGAAGCGTGGGCTGAGCGCCGCTCGACATCCGCATCGCGGCGTCCACCGACTTGTTCCACGAGACGATCGCGATGTCGGGCCGGTAGCTCGTGACAACCGCGCCCAACGCGCTTTCACTCCAGCCTTCACCATGCGCGTAGTCCGCCGCGCTGAAGCTCGACACGGGAACGGCGCGGCGGCCCGTATAGAGGAAGACCGCGGTCTCATCGTCGCTTGCGACCAGCGCTTCGGGCGGCGTGCGCTGTTGCACCCACGCCACCGTTGGGGTGATCCGCTTGGCCTGACCTCGCGCGATCGCGCGATAGGCGCCCGTCGAAAGCATGAACGCTGTGGTTCCAACCGCGGCCAGTCCGAGCAGCGCGAAGTCGGCCGCAACGAGAATCCGGGTCGGGCTCCAACGGCGGGGGTTCAGTCGATGCGCCTGATCCCACAGCTCGGCGGCGCCGGCGCAGAGCCACAGAACGACAAACGGCCAGCTCGTCCAGATGAATCGCTGCGGCTCGAAGGGCCAGATCAGGATGATGGCCGCGTGCGCGAGCACCGCCATGAACACGACCGGTGTACGCTTCGCCAGTCGCCACGCCGCGGCAATGCCCGGCGCTCCGAGCAAGAGCATCGCGAGCCACGGTCCGCCGACTGGCGCGAACAGCGCTTTGATGATCGCGAACGACGAACCGACGTTTCGCCTGAGGGTGGCGATCAGGAGGTGGAGTCCCTCCGCGCGGAGACCCTGGACGAACCAGGTGAAGTACGGCCCGTACTTCGCCGATACAGCTTCCGGGATCTCACCGGCGTGACGAGCGATGAAGAGTTGCCAGGGGAACAAGACCAGTACGGCCGCGGCCATGACGAGCGCCGCCGGCTTCCATCGACGACGCAGGACGAGCACACACGCGAGGGCCAAGGCCAAAGTCGCGGCTTGCGTGCGAACGAGCGCGATGCATCCGGCGGTTGCGCCCAGCATGAGGGCGGCGCGGGTGTCGAGCGTCCCGTCGCGGTCCGCGCGGTCCGCCCATACCAGCCAAGGGATCGCCAGACCGAGCCACATCGGCTCGGAAAAGAGCGCTGTGTTCATCCACAACGCGGGCGGCATGAGGAATCCGAGGAGCGCGCACCCCGTCGCCAGTGGCGTTGCCAGGCCGGCACGGCGGGCGAGGACATAGAGGAACGCCGCGCCGACGCCGAGGAAGACCATGTTCGCGGCGGCGAAGACCAACGGATTCCCCGGAATTCCCGAGGTCAGTCGCGACAGAGCGGCGAGAAGGAGCGGATAACCGGGCGGGTAGTGGACGCCCGCCGGGGCGCCGGGAAGATTGATGAAACGATAGCCCTGTCCCGTGGTGATCGCCTTGGCGAGGATCATGTACAGACCGTCGTCCTGAGCGATGCCGATCGGAAACGGTTTGTAGAGCGCGAACAGGACGACCGCCACAACGGCGCCGATGATTGGCGCTGCGGCGCGGTGTGACAGGGGGGACTGAGATGGTTGGGGGTCTTCCACCGCGAATTCCCGATCGGCGATGATGGAAGACGATTCGGACCGGCGTTTGGAACGTGATGGCCGTGATCCGGGGCGAAAGCGAAGGACCTACTGTCACCACCCGTTGCTCGGTCGGGACAGTAGGTCCTTCGTCGCTGCGCTCCCTCAGGATGCCAGCGCTTACGGGTTCAACCCGATGGTCTGCGGAATCGGGAAGAAGTAGAACTGCGCGACCCGCAGGCCGTTGTTGTCGTACGACCAGGCGTAGTCGAGCGTCGCGTCATCGAACAGGAAGATTCGTTTGTCGCAGATACCGTCGCCGTCGAGGTCGACGCACGTCGTGAGGAGTTGCTTGCTCACGTTCCAGACCTTCGGTTTCCCGGCACTGCGTTCAACTTGCACGGTGTCGACGGAGCAGAAGGTTCCGGTCGAGCCATCCACCGTTCCGGTCACACACGAGGTGAGCTTCGCCTTGCCGCCCGGCGTCCCCACGGTGCGAACGTACACGCCGTACCAGGTCGTGCCCGTGTTGTCCGGATCCGGATCGGGAAGCTGGAACAGTCCACCATTCTGGTCGGTGGCGTTCGCGTCGAGGATGTCGAACGTGTCGCCTTCCTGCAGGTTGATCGTGGAGTGCCCGTTCAGGTTGACGAACATGCGCTTGCCGTTGTCGTTCGTCAGATCGGTCTGTTTCGGATTGTCGACGCCGATCATGTTGAACTTGTAGAGCGCCGTGGACGGGTTGCCGGGAAGACCGGTGGCCAGCGAGGCGCGAGCCGGGGCGAGAGTGCGCGCGGGACTGGTCGTTTCGTTGCACGCGGCCAGCCCGACGGTGAGCAGGGCGGCGAGCGTGGCGAGGGTGGGAGTGGGGTGTCGCATGTACTTCCTCCGTGACGCGGCGCGTCGGTTGGGGGCGCTCGACTCGACGGCGTCGCCGCCAGTCAAGCTTCTTTGCACTCGCGACGCGCGGCAGTTCCCGTGACCGGGCCTAGTCTGCGACTGGCTATTAAACTTTGCTCATGACGCTCGCGACGTGCGCCGACATGATATGCCGGCGCGCATCCCTCGCCGATGATCGGCGTCACACGAGCGATGACGCAGAATGCGAGGGTGATGACGGCGTCGGGGCGCCTCGTCGGCGAGCGCCAAACTTCTTGGCTTCGTTCGGCGTCGTTGCGTCGCCTCCGCCGTCGATATCTTTCGACGATGGTCTCGCTCCTCGACATCATCGGGCCCGTGATGGTGGGCCCGTCGAGCTCACACACCGCCGGCGCCTGCCGCCTGGGACTCCTCGCGCGCGGACTCGTCGGCGGGACACCCGAGCGCGCCCTCATCGAGCTGCACGGATCGTTCGCCCGCACCGGTGAAGGGCACGGCACCGACAAGGCGATCGTCGCCGGCTTGATGGGCTTTCGTCCCGACGACGATCGCATTCGAACGGCGCTCGAGATCGCCGAGCGCGAAGGGCTCGCGTACACATTCGACAAAACGACGCTCGACGAAGAAGCGCACCCCAACAGCGTCCGCATCACCATCGAGCGCGGCGATCGCAGCGCGGTGATGCTCGGATCGTCGCTCGGCGCGGGGCGCGTGCTCGTCACCGAGATCGACGGCTTCCCGGTCGAAGTCTCCGGCAATTACCACACGGTCGTTCTCGTGGCCGAAGACGTGCCCGGCTCGATCGCCCGGATCGCGACGCTGCTTGCCGAGGACGACCTCAACATCGCGACGCTCCGACTCACGAGGAAAAAGAAAGGCGGCGATGCGTTCATGGTGATCGAGCTCGACGAGTATCCCGACGAGCGAGTGCGCGATCACATCCGCGCGCTGCCGTGGGTGCGGTGGGCGTATCGGCTCGACAAGGTTTCGGCGTAATCATGTATCGCTCGCTCGCGGAAGCAGTCAAAGACGCCACGAAGCTCGGCATTCCGCTCTCACAGCTCGCGCTCGAAGTGGAGAGCGACGATCAGGGACGTCCCGTCGGTGAGATCCGCGACGTCCTGCATCGTGCGCTCACCGTCATGAAGGGCGCCGTCGAACGTGGACTGACCGGCGATCTGAAGTCGGCGTCGGGTTTGGTCGGCGGCGATGCGGCAAAGCTCGCGCACGGTCCACCCGGCCCGCTCGCCGGAACGCTCTTCCGCGACGTGCTCGCACGCGCACTCGCCGTACAGGAGGTCAACGCCGCTATGGGCGTCATCGTCGCCGCGCCCACGGCCGGCGGCGCGGGCGTGCTGCCCGCCGTCATTACCGGGCTCGCAACGTCGCACGGACTCGGCGACGACAAGCTCGTCGACGCCCTGGCGACGGCGGGGCTGATCGGAGCGGTGATCGCCGAGCGTGCCTCGCTCTCCGGTGCCGAAGGCGGCTGTCAGGCCGAGACTGGAGCGGCCGCCGGCATGGCCGCTGGGGCGGGAACGGAGATGATGGGTGGAAGTCCGCAGCAGGTCGCGCACGCCGTCGCGCTCGCGCAGCAGGGAACGCTCGGCCTCGTCTGTGATCCGCTCGGCGGGCTCGTGGAGCTACCCTGCGTCTTCCGCAACGCGACGGGCGCGGCGATCGCCCTGGCCGCGATTGAAATGGCCATGGCCGGGATCGAGTTCGCGATCCCGGCCGACGAAGTCATCGATACCATGGGTGAGATCGGCCGCGAGATGGACGTCCGATATCGGGAGACCGCCGGCGGCGGACTCGCCGCGACGCCCACTGGCCGGCGGCTGGCGCGAGAACGGCTGGTCCAGATCAAGCGCGGCTGACTGCACCCTCGCCCAGCCCCTTCACTCGCCATAGCTTAGGCGACAGAGTGAGTCGTTGTGAAACGTCCCCGGCGGTAATCCGTAGGTTCAACAGCCATCCGCGCAAAAGGACTCGCGATGTTGACCAAAGAAGACATCGAAAGCTTTCTCAACCGGCTGAGCGCCGAGGGGCCGAGCTATTCGGAAGTTGAGCCCGGGCTGTGGGTCGTCCGGCCCAGCGGCGAGCTGGATTTCAGCGTCGTCGTGCACTACTCGCCGCCGGTCGTGCTGCTTCGCGTGAAGGTCATGACCCTTCCGTCGAACGCAGACGCGGCCGCCACTCTGAGCCGTCGCCTATTGGAGCTCAACGCGACGGACATGGTCCATGGATCGTATGGTATTGAGCAAGACTCGATCGTCATGACGGAGGCGCTCGAGCTGTCACACCTCGACTATGAGGAGTTCCTCGCCGCGTTCGAGAGCATCACCGTGTCGCTCGCGTCGCACTTGCGCGAGCTCGGAACGTATCGCGAGGCACGCTAACACATGGGCATCTTCGATAGACTCTCCAGTCTGCTGCGGTCGAACATCAACGATCTGATTTCTCGGGCGGAAGATCCCGAGAAGATGCTGAATCAGATCCTCGTCGACATGCGGTCACAGCTCGCCAAGGCGAAGCAGCAAGTGGCCACGGCGATCGCCGACGAGAAGCGACTTCGCGACCAGGCCGACGCCGAGTACAAGCAGTCGCAGGATTGGGAGCAGAAGGCGATGCTCGCGATCAAGGAACAGCGCGACGATCTGGCCAAGCAGGCCATCCTTCGCCAGGGCGAGCATCTGTCGCACGGGCAGCAGCTCGAGCAGACGTGGGAGCAGCACCGTCTCGAGACGGAGAAGCTCAAGAACTCGCTGCGCGATCTGAACGACAAGATCGAGGAAGCAAAGCGCAAGAAGAACCTGCTCGTCGCTCGCCAGCGTCGCGCCCAGGCGCAGAAGCGCATCGCCGAGACGATGTCGTCGCTCTCCGAGAAGTCGGCGTTCGAGGCGTTCGCTCGCATGGAAGAGCGCATCGAGACGAACGAACGTCAGCTCAAAGCGTCGATCGAGATCGAAGAGGAATTCACGGGCGACCGGCTCGCCCAGGACTTCAAGCAGCTCGAGCGCGGGGCCGTCGCCGGCACGGTCGACATGCAATTGCTCGCGCTCAAGCAGAAGATGGGCATGCTTCCCGCTGGTTCACCGGAAAAGAAAGCGCTCGGCGCCGGCTCTCAGGATGAGGAGACGGTGCACGCCGAGATCGAGGACGTGACGAGCGAGAAGAAGTGAACTCTGAACAACCGCGGCGCTTCAAGTTCGCGCCGATCCTGACCGCGACGGTCCTGACAGTCCTGCTGCTTTGGCTGTTCAAGACTGTCGCTCAGGTATTGGTGCTGTTGATGCTCGGCATCCTGATCTCACTCTATTTGGGATCGGTCGCCGACTGGATCCAGCGACGAACGAAGCTGGACGAGCGTTTTTGTCTGACGATCGCGATTCTCGGCTCGCTCGGCGCGGTGGTGCTACTGGCGTTCGTGCTGGTGCCACCGGTCGTCGACCAGACGCGGCAGCTCATTCAAGATCTGCCGCGCTTCATCAATTCGTGGGAATCAGGAATCGACAGTCTCGCCGACCGGCTGCCCGGCATGCGCGATCTCGTCGGCAACAAGGGCGAGCACCGCACTCTGATCGCGGCGTACGATCAGGTGAGTGGACTGTTCGGGAGCATTCCGACGAAGGTGTTCGAGATCGTGCATGTGGCGATCAACATCTTCGCCGTCGGTGTGATGGCGATTTACCTCTCGGCGCATCCGGCGCTGTATCGTGAGTGGCTGATCGCGCTCTTTCCGCCGATCCATCGCGACCTCGTGCGCGACGTGCTTTCCGAGCTGGCCGACTCACTCCGCGCGTACATCGTCGGACAGCTGCTCGCGATGAGCTTCCTCGGCGCGCTCACCGCCGTCGGCCTCTGGTTGCTCGACGTTCCGTTCTGGCTGCCATTCGGGATTTTCACCGGTCTCGTGGCGATCGTTCCGTTCTTTGGAACGCTGCTTTCGACCACGCTGCCCGCGCTGTTCGTCTTGACGGGACAGGGTTATCACGCATTCAGCCCGCTCGGCCACGCCATGCTGGTCGTCGGGCTCGGCGTCGTGATTCACCTCATCGAAGGGAACATCGTTTCACCTCTCGTGATGTCGCGGAAGGTGGATTTGCCGCCGGTGCTCACGATCATGTCCGTGCTGATCATCGGACAGCTGCTCGGCGGATTGGGGCTGATTGTCGCCTTGCCGACGCTGGTCACGATCATGGTGATCGTGCGTCGCATTCTGATCAGTCGGATCTACGAGGGCCAGGGCTTCCGTCGCACCACGCGTGAGCGCCCGCTGGTGTTGCGCGTTCCAGCGCCCGGCGGCGGCGTGATCGCGCCGCCAGGAGTTCCGTTCGACGTCGTGACCGACGCGGAGCGGAGCGGCCAATCCCGCAGCGCGGCATAAACCCGCGTTAGGGGTCAGACACCGTCTGTCAATTGGTTTCAATTGGAGTCTGACCCCTAACTTCGATTGGAGTCTGACCCCTAACGGGCGGTTTTGGTGGTGGGCGGGATGGACCGATGACGCGGACGGCTCCGCTGGGAGCTATCGGAGTGCGTGACGCTCGCGCTCGAGGTGATCGGTCTCCACAAGGGGTATACTGCCGGCTTCGGGTCATGCTTGGCGGCGAACGCGGTTCTCCGCGGCGTTGACCTGGAGGTCGAGCGTGGCGAGATGCTGACGATCGCCGGCGACCCCGGATCCGGACGATCGACGCTGTTGCTGTGCCTCGCGGGCCTTCTGCGAGTGGATCGTGGAGTCGTGCGGTGCTTTGGCGACGAATCTCGCGACGCTGCCGTTCGGTACACGAGACATTACTTGACCGCGGAGCATTGGGGACGCTCAGACGAGTCTCCGGACTCCTGGGTGCATCTCGTCGACCTCCGAGACTTCACGGCGCTCTCGCTCGGACGACTCCGGCTATGGTTGGCCGAACGGAGCCGGCGCGGCGATGCGGCAATCGTAGTCGCCGATTCGGTCGACCTCGGGCGTCATCTGACCGCTCGGACGCTGATTCTTCAGGAAGGACGCCTGCACGAGATCTGTCGCGCTCACGCGCGCGTGGCGGAGCGTCATTTTGTTGACCGCTCATTCGAGCGAGTCTAGCATTCACGGGCCGCGTCGTTTCCGCGACGATGCGGCGTAGGCTGGACGCCTCGCCCCTCCCGGATACCGTGAAAGGTTTGCGTTCCGCATCGATAGGTCTGCTGAAGCGCTTCACCTGGCGGGCCATGCGCTTTCCGCTCGGTTTCAAGCTTGCCCAACTGGTGAGCGAAGAGTGGGCGCAGGCCGCGCACTTTGCCGCGATCAAGCGTTCGGCCGCGCGGCTTGATGAGACGCTCGACCTCTCGGTCCAGCGCGGCCCGTTCGCCGGAATGACGTATCACGACTACGCTGCTGTCGGCAGCACGCTGTATCCCAAGCTCCTCGGCAGTTACGAGCGCGAACTCCATCAGACGGTCGAGGACATCGTCCGGTTGGGGTACGAGACCGTGGTCGACATCGGCGCCGCCGAAGGCTACTACGCCGTCGGGCTGGCGATGAGAATGCCGGGCGCAAAGGTGATCGCGTTCGAGATGCATCCGGCCGGCCAAACGGCGATTCGTGCGATGGCGACCAGAAATGGCGTGTCCGACAGAGTCCGCGTTCTGGGCATCGCCACCCGGAGCGAGCTCGCGGCGCTCGACGTCAGCGGCCGTGTTCTCGTCATTTCCGACTGCGAGGGCGCCGAGTACGAGTTGTTGGAGTCTGATTCGGTTCCCTGGCTTCGTGACGCCGACTTGCTGATCGAGGTCCACCAGTTCCACGGCATCGACGGCAGGGCCGAGTTGGGCCGACGCTTCCGCGCGACGCATGACATCGAGCCGATCGACGTCCGCCGACGTGACTCATCATTCTATCCGGAGCTTTCGGCGCTCCTCCCGGCCGACCGCGACGCCGTGCTCTTTGAGCGAACGGACTACAATGGGTGGCTGTGGTGTAGCTCGCGCCGCAACGCCGCCCGCGTTTGACCCCCAGATTGGGGACGTCTAGCATTCACGAGCCTTTCTCCATTCCAGTAGATGCCGCCGAGCCCGCCGGATTTCCGGCTGTTTAACACCATGACGCGATCGGTGGAGCGTTTTGCTCCCGCCGATGGCGAAACCGTGCGCATCTATAGCTGCGGGCCGACGGTCTACAATCCGGCGCACCTCGGGAATTTCCGGACGTTCTTGTTCGTCGACCTCCTCCGCCGCACGCTGCGCATGCGCGGATGGGCCGTACGCCAGGTCATGAACCTGACCGACGTCGACGACAAGATCATTCGGCGGGCGCACGAGCAGGCGAAGACGATTCGCCAAGTCACCGAGCCGATCACGGAGATCTTTCACGCCGACCGGAAATACCTCCGGATCGAATCGGCGGAAGTCTACCCGAAGGCGACGGACTACATCCCGCAGATGATCGCGCTCGTCGAGCGGCTCGTCGAGCGCGGGATCGCATACCAAGCCGACGACCGGTCGGTGTACTTCGCGATCGGCCGATTCCCCGAGTACGGTCGTCTGTCCAGACTCGACAAGCGCGAGATTCGAGTCGGCGCGCGAGTCGCCCAGGACGATTACTCCAAGGAGAACGCGCAGGACTTCGCGCTCTGGAAAGCCGCGACGCCGAATGACGAGGCGACTGGAGCCGCGTGGGATTCGCCGTGGGGACGCGGGCGCCCCGGTTGGCACCTCGAGTGCTCGGCGATGGCGATCGACTTGTTGGGAGACACGCTCGACATCCACGCCGGCGGCATCGACCTCATCTTCCCGCATCACGAGGACGAGATCGCCCAGTCCGAGGCGGCGACCGGTCATACCTTCTCACGCTTCTGGTGCCATGGCGCGTTTCTGCTGACCGAGGGCGCGAAGATGGCCAAGCGCCTCGGCAACGTGACGACGGTGCAGGGCATGCGCGAGGCGCGAATCCCGGCGGCGGCGGTGCGACACTTCGTGTTCAACACGCACTATCGCAAAGAGCTCAACCTGTCCGAGGAGGCACTCGAGGCGTCGATCAACGCGGTTCAGCGAATTGGCGATTTTGCGGACCGCCTCGGCGCTGCCGCGGGAGGGACACCCGAGCTCGCCACGATTGCCGATGAGGCAATCGCCGAGGTCGAGTCCGCGCTTGCCGACGACCTGAACGCGCCGAACGCGCTGGCTGGACTGTTCACCTTCATTCATAAAGCGAACGCCCAACTGGACCGTCGAGGGTCCGACCGCGCCGCGCTCGAGCGAGCTCAAGAGGTATTCTCGCGGATCAACACGGTCCTGGACATCGTCCCGGACCGAACGGTGGAAGACCCTGAGCTTGCCGCGTGGGTAGACGAACGAATCGCGGCTCGCCGCGCGGCCCGTGAACGACGGGAGTTCGCCGAAGCGGACCGGATCCGCCAAGAGCTTGTCGGGCGCGGGATTGCGATCGAGGATGGTCCGGGAGGGACGAAATGGAAGAAGGTGCGGTGAGTGGGCCGGGCGGGCGGTGTCGCGTCCGTAATAACGGGGATCGTCGGCGACTGCTGCTTTAGGTCTCGGGTCTCAGGTCCAAGGTCCCAGGCTCAAATGGCGCAACTGCGAGACCTGGGACCCGGGACCTGAGACCTGCCCATGTTGAGCCCGGACAAAGAGCAATTAATGCGCTCGGAGGGGGTGCAAGTCGTAACTGCCGACAGTGCCACGGCTTGACACTCCTCACCAGGTCACTTATCCTAAGAGTCTCGCGCAAAATTGGCCGTCTGCTGACGTAGCTCAATTGGCAGAGCACCTGATTTGTAATCAGGCGGTTGCGAGTTCAAGTCTCGCCGTCAGCTCTGACAGTTCTGCTAGGCGCCGTGTCGCCGCGATTAGGGGAAGGCTTGAGTAGCGCTGGGATCCGGTGGGGTGGCCGAGTGGCTAATGGCAGCAGACTGTAAATCTGCCGGGTTAACGCCCTACGAAGGTTCGAATCCTTCCCCCACCACTGAGGGGCTCACAACGGTTCGAGCGGCGTAGCGCGTCTGAGCAGGTTTAGCATTTGTTGAACGACACGAAGGAGAAGAGGAGACTGCGGGAGTAGCTCAGCTGGTAGAGCGCAAGCCTTCCAAGCTTGATGTCGCGGGTTCGAGCCCCGTCTCCCGCTCTGCAGAGATTGGAAGGAGCACCACCGCGAAGCGGAACCGCAGTACCGACGTCGATGTACGAGTTTGCTGACGTAGCTCAGTTGGTAGAGCACACCCTTGGTAAGGGTGAGGTCACCGGTTCAATCCCGGTCGTCAGCTCTGACATTCTAGGGAAGTGTTCGTCGAGGCTTGGGGCCACAGTGGCGCCCGCGTCTCGACTTGTGCGTCCCGCTTCCGGAAGTTGCCATGCCCCGAGACAAGATCATTCTCGCCTGTAACGAGTGCAAGAATCGCAATTACTTCACCACGAAGAACAAGCGGCTCCATCCGGAGCGCGTCGAGTGGAAGAAGTACTGCCCGCGCTGCAACAAGCATCAGACGCATAAGGAAACCAAGTAATGGCCGACGCTGTCGCGCGTAACGCCGCGAGTGGCGGCGGGGGACCGAAGGTTCCTGGCGAGCCCGGGTTCGGCGGCAAGCTGGTGAACTTCTATCACGGCGTGATCGCCGAGATGAAGAAGGTCACCTGGCCCGACGTGCCCCAGGTTCGGTCGGCGACCATCTCGATCATCATCTTCGTGCTCATTCTGGGTTTGTTGATCACGATTTTGGATTTCGCATTGCAGGGCATTCTGATTCGCGGCATTCCGTCGCTCTTCGCGGGGCGCTGATGATCATGGCCGACCACCGCTGGTACGCGATTCAGACAACGGCGGGTCACGAGAACAAGGTTCGGTCGCTCATCCAACGGAAGATCGACGCCGACGCGCGCACTCCGGAGGAACGATCGATCCGTCAGGCGCTCGTCCCGACACAAGAAGTCGTCGAGATCAAGAACGGCAAGAAGGTCAACGTCGAACGCAAGCTCTATCCCGGCTACGTGCTGGTCGAGATGGAAATGAATCAGGAGACGGCGCACACCATCAACGGCATTCAGGGCGTGATCAAGTTCGTGGGACACGATCAGCGTTTCCCGCAGCCGCTCCGCCCCGACGAAGTCAACCGCCTCCTCGGCATCGCCGACGAGCGGGAAGAGGAAGCGCCGAAGGAAGAGATTCCGTTCCTGGTTGGTCAGGCGGTCGCGATCACCGAAGGACCGTTCACGGATTTCAATGGAACGGTCGAGGAAGTGATGGCGGATAAGGGAAAGGTTCGAGTGTCGGTCTCGCTGTTCGGACGGCCGACGTCGGTGGAGTTGGATTATCTGCAGTTGAAGGCGTACTAGGCTGTCACAGTAGTCATCCTGAGGTCGCGAAGCGGCCGAAGGACCTACTGTCCTGAGTTAGGAACCAGCTAAGGCAAGTAGGTCCTTCGCTCGCGTTGCTCGCTCAGGATGACGATCAGTCGGCCACCACTCCGACTCTAATTAGTCCAGTGGGAGATCGACCGGCGCAACAAGCCGGACAGTTCAAGGAGCAACATGGCAAAGAAAGTCACGGGGTTCGTCAAGCTGCAGATCCCCGCGGGCAAGGCCAATCCTGCCCCTCCGGTAGGAACGGCCCTTGGACCGCAAGGGATCAACATCATGGCCTTCTGCAAAGAGTTCAATTCTCGAACGCAGGGCCAGGATACGATTCTCCCGGTCGAGATCACGATCTACTCCGACAAGTCGTTCACCTTCATCACGAAGACGCCGCCCGCGGCGGTCCTCCTGAAGAAGGA
>DATLPC010000151.1:0-3930 GCA_035535975.1 Gemmatimonadaceae bacterium
TACGCTCGCATTTCTGGTCTCCCACTCTGGGCGGCCAAACGTCGAGCCGACGTGAAAGTGTCCCTTTCCGTCGTTGAGGTAGACGAGTTTCGGGTCGGGTTTGTCGTTGCTGATGACTACGTCCAAGTCGCCGTCGCCGTCGATGTCTACGAGGCGTCCTGAGTATGAGCGGTCCGAGGCCGTGCCGAGATCGTAGCCTTTTCCAAAATGGCCTGTGCCGTCTCCCAGAAGAACTCGATCGACCAAGGGCCAATGACGGCCCTTCACGAGGACGATGTCGAGATTTCCATCGCCGTCTACATCACCGATGCTCACGTTCGCCGACGTCTCCGATGTCGACTCGAGCAAGAGCGTCCGATCGAAGTTGGGAAACGTGTCCGGCGCTACGCCGAACCTCGGCAGCTGACTGAAGCCGCCGTTCACCGTCGACGTGGCGAGCCAAACCAATCCGCCGACGGCAAACATTGTCGTGGGAATCGCGCGCACTCTGCCGGTTGCCATCAGCGTGCCTCCATTCGAGTCTGCAGCCGCTGCTAGCTCTTCCCGCCCGCCTGGAGCTTAGCCAAGCGACGCTTCGCGTCATTCACCGCGGGCTGCAGCTCGGGGTCCGCGTTCTTCCAGAGCTCGACGAACTTGGAGAGGTGCGAGATCGCTTTCTCGCGGTCGCCCTTGGCATCATACAATTCGCCGAGTCGCTTGTGCGAGCCGGCGAGCTGGAGTCCGTCGTTGTCGAGACGGCTGTCCCAACGAAGCGCGATCAATGCCTCGAGCTCGGCGATCGCCGAATCCGGCTGGTTCGCCAGATCAAACGCGCGGCCGAGGTTGAAATGCACGCGCATCGGGTCTTCAATCGGACGGCCGTCGGAATTGAGATCAGCGCGCCGGTACTCTTGAATCGCATCGTTGTAGCGTTTCTCGGCCAATGCGACTTCGCCGAGCGCGTCGTGCACATCCGGTTGCCGGCTCCGATAGTAGGCCGTGTCTTTGATCTGCGCGAATTGCGTGAGGATTGCACGCGCTCGATCCGCCCGGCCGGCCATCGCGTAGACTTTTGCGAGAAACACATACGGGCGATCCCGCTCGGGGATTGCCGCAAGTGGGTGGGCACTTAACGCCGCATCCAGCCGCGCGACTGCTCGCGGCGACGCATTGCGAAACCACGCATCGTACGCCGCGAGCGTGATCGAGTCCGTGATCGCGGGGTTTGCATTTCCGAGCTCCGCTGCTTCGGACGCGCTTTGTCGATATCGACGCTCGGACTCGGCGAGCCGCCCGCGCACGGCGAGAATCTCCGACGACATCAGCGACGCCATACTACGCGCGTCGAGCCCTCGGGCTGCGGTATGGACGCTATCGAGAATCCGCTCGACGCGATCGTACTGGCCATCATTGTGTGCGATGACGGCCATATGATAGGCGTAGAACGGATTGCCTCCAAGCCGCTTTGCCTCCTGCACCATCAATGAGTCGACGGTCGCGCGTTTCCCCTGGTCGATCGTCACATTGATGAGATTCGGCAGCGGGATTGTATTGTCGGGATTCACCCGCATGGCCAGGCGATAGAGCGACTCGGCCTTCGCGTAGTCGCGCATTCCCGTATATGCGACGCCGATGTTGTTGGCGGCGTAAGCGGTATCGCCCCGATCGAGCAGCGCTTGGTACGCGGCGATCGCTCGTTGCCGGTCGTGTCCCGGACCACTCTGGAAGTAGTAGCCCTCGGCGAGGTACCGCTCGTTCTCGGTCAAGCGGGCGCGCAGTTGATACGCTTTGGTGACTGCCGAATCTGCTACAGACGCCGGATAAAACGCGTTGTTCAACGCGGTGCCGAGCTTGCGCCAGGCCATCGCGAACCCGGTGTCGATCGCCACCGCGCGACGTAGCAGTGGAATCGCCTTGGTAAAATCGTGCTCGGCATCGAACGCGTGCGCGCCTTCCGTGTACGCCTTGAGCGCCTCATACGACGATGTCGTGACTTGTTCGAGCGGCGGGCTCGTTTGCACGCTCTTGAGCGATTCCCCGATCTTCCCGCGCAGCTTTCGCGTGAGATCATCCACACCGCTCACCAGCTTACTCGGCCCGTCGACCGTGGTCTGAAACGCGGCGAGGACGGTGCCGGAGTCCGTGGCGACAAGACGCAGCGCGATCACGAAACCATTGCCAAGTCCCGTCACGTCGCCGGTGACGATCGCCTTGACGCCCTCGCGTTGTGCAAGCTGGCGTGCGAGGGGAAGATCCAGCCGCGACGTCGGCGCAAGTTGCATACGCTTCAGCGATGCCGCGACGCTCGCCGGGTTGAACAGCTTGATCGATCGCGACTCGGCGAGATTCGCGCGTACGCCCTCGGCGACGACACTACCGACGCTCGAATCAGCGCGACTCACACCGAAGTCGGACACGAGCACGACGTCGCGCTGATTGAGCTTGCCCGCCGCGAAAAGCGATCCGACCGGACCGATGCCGAACGCGCGCATCACCATGAACGCGATGATCAGCGCCGCGAACGCGCCGAGCGCGTACAGACCGCCGCTCGTCGTGCGCTTCCACGATACGTGCGGGCTCGCCTTGAGGGCGATCGTCGCCATTGTACCGTGCGGCACCTGTCCGCCACCGGGCGTGAGCGCCGGCGTCGCGACGAGCGCGCGCCGCGCCACGGATTGCACGTAGCCCGTGAAGAGAATCACCGGAAGCCCAAGCGCCATCACGATGAGCGCGCCGGGCAGCACCCAGCTCGGGAGACCGATCGTCATCGTCGCCGCTTTGGCGATCGCCGCGACACCCACCACCGATACCGCGTAAAGCACGAGCGCTCGCCGGAACGCGGCCGGACCGTGCATGAGAACCGGCGGAAGCGCGGGCATGCCGCCGCCGCTTGTCACGCCATTGAGAAGAGCGATGACCTCGGCCGCGAGCTGTGGCCGTGCATCCGCGTCCTTGGCCAGACACCGCATTATGAGATCGCTCAACGCCGCGGGCGCGTCGGGCCGCAACTCAGCGATTTGCGGCGGTGCCTCGCCCATATGCGCACCGAGAATGCGGGCCGGTGTGCGTCCATGAAACGGCGGCTTGCCGGCCAGCAGCTCGAATGCCATGCAGCCGAACGCATAGATGTCGGCGCGATGGTCGATGTTCGGATCGCCCGCCGCTTGTTCGGGCGCCATGTACGCGGGTGTCCCGATCGATGTACCGAGTTGGGTGAGCGTCGCGCCCGATGCTTCGGTGCGCGAGTCGCTCAATGCTTTCGCAATGCCGAAATCGGTGACGACCGCCGTGCCGCCCGACAGCAGAACGTTGTCCGGCTTGATGTCGCGATGCACGATCCCGCGCTCGTGTGCGTACTGCAACGCGCGGGCAACGTCGCCGAGAATGCGCAGCGTGTCGGAGATCGAGAGCGGCGGCTGCTCGGCCATTCGCCGGCGAAGCGACTCGCCCTCGACGAACGGCATCGTGTAGTACGGCAGGCCGTCGGTGTCGCCGGTGGCGAGCACCGGGACGATGTTGGCCTGCTGCAGCGATGCCGCCGTCCGGATCTCGCGCTCGAATCGCTCGGCGCTGATTCCCGCCGCGAGCTCCGGCGAGAGAACTTTCACGACGACCTTGCGACCGAGGCGTGTCTCGTCGGCGACGAAGACGCGCGACATGCCGCCGCCGCCGAGCTCTCGCTCGAGCGTGTAAGCTCCACTCAGCGTCGCTTGGAGCTGTGTTTGAAGGTCACTCACGCCGCAGAATGTATGGTGCGGGCGCGGGCACGGCGAGAGTCGAACGTCAATCAGCGCCGAAGCGCGAATGCCACATAGGCGTCGCTCGACTTCGTGCCGAGCTTTCCGCCCCCGGCGGCTATCACGACATATTGTCGTCCGCGGACCATGTAGGTGCTCGGCGTCGCATATCCCGCGGCGGGAAGCGACGTTTCCCACAGCACGGCACCGCTTC
>DATLPC010000152.1:0-13567 GCA_035535975.1 Gemmatimonadaceae bacterium
GTGCTCGGCTCGGGACTGGGCGGGCTGGCTCGTCGAATCGAGTCGGCGGACAGGATCGAGTTCCGCGACATCCCCGGCTTCCCCGAGTCGACGGTGGTGGGCCACGCGGGTGCATTGATCTGCGGACGCCTCGGCGGCAAGTCGGTGATGGCGCTCGCCGGCCGCTTCCATGTGTACGAAGGCCACGGCGCGAGACTCGCCGGCTTCCCGATCCGCGTCCTTCACGCGGTCGGCGCACGAACACTGGTCGTCTCGAACGCCGCCGGCGGCGTGAACCGTCTCTTCCAGCCCGGCGATCTGATGCTGATCCGGGACCACATCAACCTGACGTTCAGAAACCCGCTCGTCGGCGCCCTCGAAGACGGTGACCTCCGCTTTCCCGACATGTCCGAGCCCTACGACACGACCCTCGCTGACCTCGCCCGTCGCGTCGCGTCGGAGCAGGGCGTTGCGTTGCGCGAGGGCGTCTACGCCGGACTCCTCGGGCCGGCCTACGAAACGCCAGCCGAGGTCCGCATGCTCGAACGCCTCGGCGCGGACGCTGTCGGCATGTCCACGGTGCCGGAGGTGATCGTGGCGCGTGCGCGAGGCATGAAGGTGCTCGGGGTCAGTTGTATCACCAACATGGCCTGCGGGATCTCCAGTGCGCCGTTGACGCATGAAGAGGTGCTGGAGACGACGCAACGGGTTGGAGATCGGTTCGCGGGGCTGGTGGAGGCGATCGTCCGGGCCATGTAAGACGGATACGGCGGGAAAGCCCGAAACGGCGGGGGAGCCCGAAACCGCGGGTGAGCCCGGAGCGGCGGGAAAGCCCAAAACTGCGGATACGCCCGAAAATCCGGCAGGGCACGAGACAGCGAGAAAAACGAAACGGCGACGAGGACTTCGCTCCTCATCGCCGTTCCGTGATCCCCCGCCGTATCGGGCTCCCCCCGCCGTATCGGGCTCCCCCGCCGTTTCGGGCTCCCCCGCCTTTTCTGAGGCTTTGCCTACCGTCCTGCCACCCTCGGCGGCGGCGGTAGACTCCTCACTCGTGCCTTGAAATCCTGGAACGCGCGCGTATCCGACGTGAGCGTCCGAATGATCGCCGGATTGACCTTCGCGACCTGATCGCGCGTGGCAGTGATGCGGGCTTCTTCGAGCGGGTGGTCTGAGAACCACGCGTCGAGCGCGCCGGGCTGCGATTGGCGTTCCGCGAGGAGCTTCTCGAACATTTCGGGCATGCCGTTCGGGTTAATGCCCGCGCGGACCATTTCATCGACGCCAGCCGCGTCCGCCTGCGCTTCGTCGTCGCGGCTGAACTTGGCGAACACCGCACTACCGGCGATCTGGATGCCGGCCTGGCCCAGGCCGGAGTTGCAGACACTCGTCAACGCGCAGAGCACGCCGGCGCCGACGTTGGCGCCCTGCATCTGTTCCATCTGCTTCACCGAGTGTCGAAGCACGACGTGTCCAATTTCGTGGGCAACGACCGACGCAAATTGATCCAAACGGTCCGAGCGTTCGACCACGCCGCGGTTCACGTAGATGTAGCCGCCTGGCAGCGCGAACGCGTTGAAATCGTTTGTATTGACCAGGTAAAAATGCCAATCGAGATCGCTGCGAGACGTCACGCGCGCGATCGAATCGCCGACAGTGTTCAGGTACCGGTTGATCGCCGGATCCTGAATGATTGGCAGCTGCGCGTTCACCTGCTGCGCCTGTTGCGCGCCAATCTCGACTTCCTGCTGTTGCGAGATGCCGCACGCCGCCGACATCCCCCCCAAAGCGGCCATTGCCGCCCCCGCAACGAATCGTCTCATGGTTAGTATCCGTCCGACTGAAGTATTCGACCGACCCAAAAGCAAGACATATTCCCGATGAAGCTCTTAACCGTTGCTCGCGACCTTCGTCGGCGGAAAGCTCGAGAGCGTCAACAGCTCTTCGTCGCCGAAGGGATGCGCTCGGTTGAGGAGCTACTCCGATCGCCGCTCCGAGTGTCTGGCGTCCTCATCGGCCCACAGTTCGACGAACACTCGCGCGCGCCGGCACTTAAAGCCTTGATCGCCGAGCGCTCCATTCCCGAGCAACGCGTCGATTTTCGCGAGTTTGCGTCCGCGGCTGAGACCGATTCCCCACAAGGTATTCTGGCCGTCGCCGAAGTGCCCGGGTGGTCGCTTGCTGCGCTGGATCCCCCGTCGAAAATCCGGCTTCTCGTGCTCGACGGCGTGCAGGATCCGGGGAACGTTGGTACCATCGTTCGGACGGCCGAAGCCCTAGGCGTCACAGCAACATACGCCCTGCCTGGAACGGTTGACCTCTGGAACCCCAAGGTCGTCCGTAGCGGGATGGGCTCCCACTTCAGACACCCCTGCATAGTCGGTACCTGGGACGAGCTCGACTCGTTCCGGGACGGTCGGGCTTTTTCCATTTGGGGGGCCGACGCGTCCGGCACGCCGCTGCCCGTGGCCGAAGCCCCGGACCGCCTCGCGCTGATCGTGGGGAACGAGGGGGCCGGCCTGTCCGCCGAATCGCGTGCCCGGCTCGACCGCACGGTCGCGCTGCCCATCTCATCCACGGTTGAATCCCTCAACGTCGCTGTGGCGACGGGAATCCTCCTTTACGAGTTGCGAGCGTGAACGCGTCGACTTACCTGCTGGTCTATACGTTCGTGCTCGGGGCCTGCATCGGCTCCTTCCTCAATGTCTGCATCGTCCGCTGGCCCGAAGAGCGATCGATTCTTCGGCCGCGCTCGCGCTGTCCCCGATGCGGAAATCAACTGAGCTGGATCGAAAACGTTCCGATCATCAGTTGGCTGCTGTTGCGGGGTAAATGCCGCTGCTGCGAGGAGCGCATTTCGGTCATGTATCCGCTGGTCGAGCTGACCGTGGCGCTCGGCTGGATGGCGGCGGCATGGCACTTCGGATTCACCTTTACCGCGCTTCGCGTGGCCGTGTTCGGCACCACACTCCTCGGCGTTGCCATCACCGACGCAAAGCACTACCTGATCCCGGACGGCTTCACCCTGTTCGGATTGATTTTCGCCCTGGTCACGTCGGTCATTTCGTTCTTCCAAAGCGAAACCCAACTGTTCGCGACGCCGTATGAAGCACTAGTCGGCGCGTGCGCCGGCGCGGGGATGATCGCGATCGTCGGGTGGCTCGGCGAGGTCGTCACCAGGCGTGAGGCAATGGGCTTGGGCGACGTGACGCTGATGGCGTTCGTCGGTGCGGCTCTTGGCCCGGCACGCGCGCTCATCACGGTGTTCTTCGGCGCCACCCTCGGGGCGCTCACGTTCGTCGGAGTCGTCATTCCCGTGGCGTTGATGCGGCGCGGACACGCGCGCGAGCAAACGGAGCTCGCGCTCGGTTCCGCTCCCTTCGAGA
This sequence comes from Gemmatimonadaceae bacterium, assembly GCA_035535975.1. GTDB lineage: Bacteria > Gemmatimonadota > Gemmatimonadetes > Gemmatimonadales > Gemmatimonadaceae > JAQBQB01. The sequence goes on from DATLPC010000152.1 coordinate 3,366, forward strand.
CGCCGCTGGTGCCATTCGGAGTCTTCCTTGCGCCTGCCGCGTTGCTCACATTGTTTTTCGGAGACGCGCTGTTGGCGTGGCTGACTCGAGGGTAGCCGTCCGGGCGCGCTGCGTAGCGCAATAGAATTGTCATCCTGAGGAGCAGCGACGAAGGACCTACTCTCCCGCCTCTGGTTACTAGCTATGGACAGTAGGTCCTTCACGTAGCCTGCCGTCGAGGAGCGACAGCGACGAACGGCTCAGGATGACAAATGATTGGTGAATATCTGAGAAACGAATCTTCCGGCGGCGTGCTCGCGCGGTTTACGCGCGACCTCACCGCCGACGCGCGAGCCGGGCGCTTGGAGCCCGTGCGCTGCCGTGAGCAGGAAGTCTCGCGGGTAATCGACATCCTTCTTCGCCACGGGAAGAACAACCCGACCCTCGTCGGGCCGGCCGGTGTCGGCAAGACGGCCATCGCCGAGGGCTTGGCGCAGCGCATCGCCGCCGAGCAGGTGCCGATCGTCCTCAAGCCCGTGCGACTCCTCTCCCTCGATCACGTTGCCCTGCTCGCCGGGACCACGTACCGCGGTCAATACGAGGAGCGGATCCGCGCGATCGTCGCCGAGACGACCGCCGCGACGGACGTCATTCTGTTCATCGACGAGCTGCACAACTTGATCGGCCAGGGCACGGCGATCGGCGCGGCGATGGACGCGGCGAACATGCTGAAGCCGGCGCTCGTCCGCGGCGACTTCCGCGTCATCGGTGCGACGACGAGCGACGAGTACGAGCGATGGGTCGAGGGCGACCCGGCGCTCGAGCGGCGCTTTCAGAAAGTCGTCGTGCGCGAGCTCGGCGAGCTCGAGACGTTGGAAATTCTTCAAGCGCGCAAGGAACGGCTCGAGCGCCATCACAACGTGCTGATCTCCGACGAAGCGCTCCGCGCGGCCGTGAAGCTGACGGACGCGTACGTGACCGACCGCATGCGCCCCGACAAGGCGATCGACGCGATCGACGAAGCGTGCGCGCACATGCAAGCCGTGATGCAATACACCGAGCGAACCGAAGCGCTCATTCAGCAGCGCATGCTGCTGCTCAAGGAACTGGCTCGCGTCGAGCGCGAGGAAGAGAAACGGAGGCCGGCGGACAGGACGTCGCGCGAGTCGCCGAGTGCATTCGAGCGGTTCGGCGCCGAGCTCGAGGCACTGTTCGTCGGCGCGCCGGCCGGCCCCGGCCAGACGAACGGGGCCGAGACGCAACCGGCTCCGGTGCCCGAACGTCCCCGCCCCTCGATGCTCGCGCCGCTCGAAGCGGATTTGGCGCGGCAGTTGATGGAGGAGGGCGTGGTCATTCGCGGACACGACATTGCGCGTGTGGTCGGCCTCATGGCCGGCGCCGACGTTGAATGGCGCGAAACCGACAATACATGAAACGAACGCTCACGCTGTTGTTCCTCGCGACGGCCGCCTGTCGCGGAACGGAAGCGGCCGGCAAAGGCCCCTATGCCGATAAAGTCGACGCTGACGTCCCGAAGATCGAGCAAGCGCTCGGCGTGAAGTTCAAGACACCCCCCAAACTCGAAGTCCGGTCCCGAGATCAGGTTCGCGATTTTCTCCTGCGACGTTTACGCGAGCCCGACGTCCAGAAGCAGCTCGCGAATCAGGAAGCGATCTACAAGCTGCTCGGCATGATCAAGGACACGATGCACCTCGGCGATTTTTACGTGAAGGTGCTGACCGAGCAGATCATGGGGTTCTACGATCCCAAGACGAAAGTGTTGTACGTCGTGGATGGCGCGCCCGAGGAGTACGTCGGCATCACGATCATGCACGAGCTCGTGCACGCCTTGCAGGACCAGTACGTCAACCTCGATTCACTCGAGCAGCCGACCGACAACGACGACCGCTCACTCGCCGCTCAGGCGATCGTCGAAGGGCAGGCGACGTACGAGCAGGCGTACATCATGGCCGGCGGGGCGGGGAACATCGCCGCGCAGCTGCCCGGCGGCTGGGAGTCGATGCGTCAGACGATTCGTGAGATGCAGGCGACGCAGCCCATCTTCGCCTCGGCGCCGATGGTGATTCAGGAAACCCTCCTCTTCCCGTACATCAACGGCGCGGACTTCGTTCGGCGATTCAAGGCCCACAATCCGGGCAAGCTGCCGCTCACCGACATGCCGATTTCGTCGAAGCAGCTGATGCACGACTCGGCATTCTTCGCGAAGAATCGCGATGTGCCGAGTGAGGTGAACCTCCCGCCGATTTCCGGCACGGTGGATCAGAACGAGTTCGGCGAATTCGGAACGCGGCTCTACATCTATCAGCACACGAAGGATCAGGACGCATCCATTCGCGCGTCCAACGGCTGGGATGGTGACCGCTACGCCCTCGTGAAAACGCCGAGCGGCTACGCCCTCGTTTGGGCGACGGCGTGGGAAACGCCGGGCGACGCGGCGGAATTCATGTCGGCGATCGACCAGGTGATGCGCGAGCGGTTCAACGTTCGCCCGCGCGTGAACGGCGAGCGACGGCACTTCGAGACCGACAAGCGGGTCATCGAAGTCGACGTGCGCGAAGTCCAGGGCCGACCCGTCGTGCTGTACGTCGACGCGCCGACCGGCGTGAGTCCGGCGTCGCTCATCGACTTCGCCAAGGTCAAGGTGACGCCGCGGTGACCCAACCCGCGGAGTCGGCAGGTCGAGTCGTGCCTGTGCGACCAGCCGGTCCCCCCCAGTTGGCGGCGCCGGCGATTCCGCACGACGAAGCGGTTCGTCAGAAGCAGCTCGACACGATGAAACGCCGGGCGACGTTGCTGCTCGCCGGCGCCACCGTCCTCTTCGTCATCACGCGGGCGTTCGAATCGCGCTATCCGTGGCTCGGCTACATCCGCGCGACGATGGAAGCGGGGATGGTCGGCGGCCTGGCCGATTGGTTCGCCGTCACAGCGCTGTTCCGGCATCCGCTCGGTATTCCCATCCCGCACACGGCGATCGTACCGTCCAAAAAAGACCGCGTGGGTCGCACGCTCGGCGCGTTCGTCCAGCGCAATTTCTTGACGCGCGAAGTCATCGAGTTTCGTCTGCGATCGCTCCAGATCGGCAAGCGCCTCGCCGAATGGCTGGCCGATCCGGTGAACGCGCGCACGATCTCGCGCAACGCGGCGGTAGCGTTGAGCTCCGCCGCTCAGATGCTCCGCGACGACGACGTGCAGGAAGTGATCGACCGGAGCCTCGCCAAGCGCGTCCGGTCGATGCACCTCGCGCCGCTTCTCGGCAAGGTGCTGTCGGTGATGACGGAAGACGATCGCCACCAGGAAGTGCTCGACGAAGTGATCACGCTGGCGTCGCGGACGGTGAACGACAACAGCGATCTGATTCGCCAGCGCATCGAGCAGGAGACACCGTGGTGGATCCCCTCGGCGGTGGACGAGAAGATCTTCAAGCGGGTGCTCGGCGCGATTCAGCGCCTGCTCTCCGAGCTCAGCGCGGACAAGGACCATCCGCTGCGCGGGCGATTCGACGACGCGCTGCATCGGTTCATCGACCGACTCAACACGTCGCCGGAATTCGCCGAGCGCGTGGACGCTTGGAAGGAAGAGTTCCTCGACAATGAGGCCGCGCGCCGCTTCTCGCTGTCGATGTGGGAGGAAGCGAAAGACGCCCTCGCGCGCTACGCCGCGCATCCCGGACCGGCGACGCCGAACGCAATCGAGGGCGCGCTGGTCACGTTCGGCCAGAAGGCAATGGAAGACCCGGAGCTCATGGCGAAAATCGACAACTTCGCCGTGGATGTCGCGGTGTTTCTCGTCGCGCGCTATCAGGACGAAGTCGCCGATTTGATCTCGTCGACGGTCGCGGCGTGGGACCCCGAGCTGACGTCGCGCCGCGTCGAGCTCGCGATCGGGCGCGACCTTCAGTTCATTCGCATCAACGGGACGATTGTCGGCGGGTTGGCCGGGCTCCTCATCTACCTCTTATCAAAGTTGGCGAGCTGAAGGGAGAGCGGCGCGCTTGTGAGAAGCGCCGTTCATTCCCCTGGCGCCGTCCGGTCGAAACGGAATATTTCAGCGGATGCCGCCAATGAGCCCCACCAAGATCGGCAAATATGACGTCGAAGAGCGCGTCGGCGAAGGCGCGATGGGCGTCGTGTATCGCGCGCTCGATCCCGTGCTCAAGCGACGCGTCGCGATCAAGGTGATGGGGGAGGCCTTCGCGCAGAACGACGATCTGCGCGAGCGCTTCTTGCGCGAGGCACAAGCGGCGGGATCGCTCCAGCACCCCAACGTCATTACGATCTACGACTTCGGCGAGGTCAACGGACACCTCTACATCGCGATGGAGTTCGTCGAGGGCCAGGATGTCGCCGAGCTGCTGTCGCATCAGGTGCCGCTCAGCCTCGTCGCCAAGCTCGACATCGCGATCGGCGTGCTGCAAGGGCTCGCGTTCGCGCACAAGCGCGGGATCATCCACCGCGACATCAAGCCGGCGAACATTCGCGTCGACGCCGATGGCAATGCGCGAATCATGGATTTCGGGGTCGCGCACTTCGCGTCGTCGAACATGACCCGCACGGGGGTGATGATCGGTACACCCAGCTACATGGCGCCCGAGCAGATCACCAGCGGGTCCGTCGGTCCCCACAGTGACATCTTCTCGGTCGGCGCCGTGATCTACGAGCTCGTCACGGGGACGAGCCCATTTGGCGGCGGATCGCTTCAGGCGGTGATGTATCGCGTGCTGAGCGAGAAGCCGGCGTCGCCGGGGACGCTCGTTCCGGGACTGCCGCCGAAGCTCAGCGAGATCGTGCTGCGGGCATTGGCCAAGGAACCGTCGCAGCGATACGCGTCCGCGCTCGACATGGCGAACGACCTCCTCGCCGTGCGCGCGTCGCTGGACGAGCGATCGTCGCCCGGCACGTTGTCGCTGCGCGCAACGATCGAATCGGCGCTCGATGAGCGGCGGACGAGCGCGTTCAAAGCCGTGCGCCGGCGCCGCTTCGCGCTGGCCGGCGGCGGAATCGTCGCCGCCGTTGTTCTCGTGCTCAGTGGATGGCTGCTCGCGCGTCGCACGTCGACGTCTTCGCCGACTTCGGTCGTCACCGCCGCCGATCAGCACCGCAGCGACTCGGCGGTTGCATCGTCGACGGCCGGTTCGGCCACACCCGCCACCGTGCCTACGGTGGAGCAGCCGGGCGAGTCTCAGCGTCCCGAAACGCGACCGTCGCCTCGGGATCGTGCTCCCGCTTCCGCGCCGGACTCAAAGACGGCGCGCAAGCAGCTCGCGGCCTCCGACACCGCAGCGACGGTGAGGTCCATCGCGAACGCGCCGCAACCACAGCCGCAATCGTCGGTGAAGACGGCACAGGGTACGCCGCCCGCCGGAACGAGCGGTCGCGGCGATGTCATTCCGGCCGGCACGGCGCTACCGGTCACGGTGAATCCGCCCGCCGCGAGTCCGATACCGAATTCACCGCCGGCCGCATCGCCGCCGACGAATAGCTCGACAGATCCAGCGCCGGCCAACGCCACGGCGAACACCAACGCTGCTATGGCCGAGATCAGCAGCGTCATCGATGCGTACGCACGCGCCATCGAGTCGCGAGATGTCGCCGAATTGCGGCGCGTCTACCCGGCGATCACCGCCGACCAATCGGTGGCGTTCGGCGACTTCTTCAAGTCGACGAGGTCGCTACGAGCGGCCCTCGTCGTGAAGTCGTCGCGTGTCGATGGAAACCGAGGCACGGCGCGCGTCGCCGGGACCTACGAATTCACTACGACCGCCGGACGCAACCAGCAGCAGCAAGTGACCTTCGACGCCGACCTGCGGCGAGAAGGGGGAATCTGGAAACTCGTCGCGGTGCGTTGAACCTCAGAAACTGAACTCGAGAGAGCTCGTGTAGCTGATGTTCGGACGCATGCCGCCGCGGTTCAGCGGCACGAGGACGTTGGCGACGACCGTGAAGCCGTTCGGCAGTTGATACTTCCCGCCGAATGAGCCGTTCACCAGGTCATCGCGCTCGTCCGGGATCGTCGTGGGTTGAATGACGCGGTGGAACGGAGCGTCATAGGTCACGGGACCGGGAATACGCAGGTTCGAGCGGCCCACCTGCAGTGCGCTGACGAGATCGACGGCGAGCGTGACGCGCGGAGCGATGAGATCATCGAAACCGCCCACTGCAATCACCGCGTCGTTCGACGGAAGATCGTGCTTCCCCGAATGAAAGGCATAACCGACGTTGGCGTGGGGCGAGAATCCGTTCACCTCGCCCGAGATCACCGCCATGCCGCGCGCCGAGAATACGCCGGCGCCCAGCAGATCGTCGGAGGCGCCGGTGGCGAAACGCGCTTCGCCCAGCAATGCCACCCGGCTCCGATCCGATTCGTGGATCTTGAGCTGAGACCGCACCGCGACGTCGCCGAGTCCGAATGCCGATCCATCGACGGCGCGCGTGGCGGCCAACACGGGATTGGTCGGTGTGCCCGCGAAAAAATGCGCGGCGGACGGACCGCCGAACGGAACGATCTGGGCGTCGCTCTGACCGTGCATGTGGGTCGACACCAGCGGCACGACGAGCCCGACGTCGAGACGGTCGGTGAGTCCGTAGGTCGCGTAGAGATTCGTCACCGAGACGTTCACGTCGAGATTGAGCCGGAACTGCATGATGTCGTTCTCGAGATTGGGAATCCCCATCTTCGAGCAGTCGCCGCCCGCGATCGAATCGCAACCGGGGGTGTTCTGATTGGTGACGTTCTCATGCGTGAAGATCAGTTCCACGTCGTTCAACGGGACGCCGCGCAGCGACGCGAAATGGAAGCTGTTGCGACTGATCCCGATCAGCGTGCGGCCCTTGCCAAGTGTCTGCGCGCGCTCGGCGAAGATCGGCCCCGCGGATGTCGAGGTCTTGACCGGCACGCCGGCCTCGAAGCGAAACGTCGTGCCGCCCGATGTGGCGCCGATCGGGAGATTGCCGATGCTGGTCGCCACCGCACCGGTGATGAACGCGATCAGGCTCCCGTTCTCGGAGACCGCGGCTGGAACGAAATGCGTTCCGTGGACGCGAACGGAGGCCGGGTTATTGGGATCCGCTGTGCCGGCGAGAAAGAGCGGATCCTCGCCCGAGCCGAAAATGAACAGCTGCGAGATCTTGCCACGCAGGGATTGATCGGTCTGCGCGTGGACCGCGGGGGGCAGCGAAGAAGCGAGAAGCGCGGCGGCCGTTGCCGGCAGGATGCGGAGCGAGCGGCGAGCCATGAATCACCATGAGTGAGAAGGGAAAAACCTAGCACTGGCGGGTGGCTCGTCAACGCGTCGGCGGCGCTATATTCTGCGTCCTTCCCGGAGCCGTCACTTCCTCTCCTCGATGCACGCCGCACACATTCTTCTTCCGCGCGCCGCGCTCGTCGCGGCTGCGCTCGCATTTGGCGGCGCCGGCGAGGGGCAGCCCGCCCACGGCGAGCGCGAGCTGCGTTGGGGCGGCGACGCGGAGGGCGGTGCGCCGTTCGTTGAAGCCGATCCGGCCGATCCGTCGCGGGTTCGCGGCTTCGACGTCGATATCGCCGGGATGATCGCGCGCGGCCTCGGTCGCACCCCGCGATTCGTGCAGGTCGCGTGGGCGTCGATCGAGGCGTCGGTCGAGCGAGGGGACTTCGAGGTCGGACTGTCCGGGGTCGAGGACCGTCCCGAGCTGCGAGCCCGTCACGCCGTCAGCATCCCGTATTACGAGTTTCATGAAGTGCTCGCCGTGCGGCCGGGCGACACGACGCGATACCGTACGCTGCGTGATCTGGCGGGCCGGCGCGTGGCCACGCTCGGCTCGACGCAGGCGTACGCGATCTTGATCGGGGCGCGCGATAGCCTCGGCGTCGTGCCCGTGTCGTACGACGACGACGTGCACCCGTACGCCGATCTCGTCGCCGGCCGGGTCGACGCCGTGCTCCTCGACAACATCATCGCCGAGCGGTCGCTGCGCCGCGCCGGCGGGTTCGTCATTCAGCCCAATCCAGTCGCTACCGGGCACTACGTGGCGGTGTTCGCCCGACGAGACAGCGCGTTGCGCGACTCAGCCGACGTCATCCTGCGCCAGCGGATGCGCGACGGATCGCTGGAGAAGAGCTTTCGCGCGTGGAACGTCTGGAACGATGCGCAGGCGCGATACGTCGCCGGCGCTTCAGCGCCCCGGCCCACCGCCGGTGGGACGCCGGTGCAGCGCCCGGAGTCGCCGGCCGCGTACCTGCCGTCGCTGCTTCGCGCGGCGGTCGTGACCTTGGCGCTCTCGATGTTGGCAATGGCGCTCGCGGTGGCGACGGGCGTGGGGATCGCCGCGGGGCGCGTATACGGCGCGGGCCTCATACGCGGCGCGCTGGCGACTTACGTCGAGGTCGTGCGTGGCACGCCGGTCCTCCTCCAATTGTTCGTCATCTACTACGGGTTGTCGAACGTCGTGCGGCTGCCGGCGTTTCTCGCGGCAGTGCTCGGCCTGGGTCTCAACTACGCCGCCTACGAGTCGGAGATCTATCGTGGCGCACTGCAGGCGATCCCGCGGTCGCAGCTCGAAGCCGCTCGAACGCTTGGACTCTCTGAGTGGCAGATCTTTCGTCTCGTCCGCGCGCCGCAGGCGCTTCGGTTGGCGCTTGCCCCGATGACGAATGACTTCGTCGCCCTACTCAAGGACTCGTCGCTCGTTTCGGTGATCACCGTTGTCGAGCTCACGAAGCAGACCGCGATTTACGCGACGAATATCGGAAGCTGGGTGCTGCCCGGCGCACTGTGCGCCATCGCCTACCTCGCGTTCTCGTTGCCGCTGGCGCGGTTCGCCCGCCGGCTCGAGCGGCGCTGGAGCGGCGCATGACGAACCCACTCGTCGTCCGCGATCTCGGCTTGAAGCGCGGCGCGCGAACCATCCTCGAAGGAGTGAGCTTCGACGTGGCGCGCGGCGAGCTGTGCGCGTTGATGGGCGCCTCTGGTGCGGGGAAATCGACGATTCTGCGGGCCGTCGCGGCGCTCGAAGCGTTTGACGCGGGAACCGTGAGCTTCGACGGCGCGGCGCTCCATCCCGGGCCGGTGCCACCGCAGTCGCAACTCACGGAGCTGCGCCGGTCCGTGGGGTTCGTTTTCCAGGCACCGTCGCTGTTCGAGCATTTGACGGCGATCGACAACGTGACGCTCGCGCTCGTTCACGCGCTCGGCTGGCCGCGCGGGCGCGCCGAGAAAACAGCGTCCGATTTGCTCGAGTCGCTCGGAGTGGGCGCGCGCGCGAAAGCGTTTCCACGCGAGCTCTCGGGCGGCGAAGCCCAGCGTGTGGCAATCGCCCGCGCACTCGCGCCCGACCCGGCGCTGTTGCTCATGGACGAACCGACCTCCGCGCTCGATCCGGCGCGCCGCGGAGTCCTTGGCGAGTTGTTGCGCGCTCTCGTAGGCCAGGGCCGCGCGCTTCTCATCGCGACGCACGACGTCGAGTTTGCGCGAAGCTATGCCGACCGCGTGTTGGAGCTCGCGAACCAGCGCATTGTCGTCCCGTCCTGAGCCGCGTCGTACAGGTTCCCCCTACAAACCGCTCCCCGCCTCCCGACTGTAACGCCATTCGCTCAGGTCTAGCCTTCTCCCATCAGCGGAACTCGTACGGGAGAGGCTCGCCATGGGTTTGTCGACCGCAACGCTCGCCGACGAAACGACGGCGATTCGTCCACCCAGCGTCATCCGTCTTCCCGAGCACACGCTGGAGATCGTCTCCGACTCCGGCGAAGGCGCGCAGAAGTGTGGTCAGATCTTCGGCGCCGTGTCGGCGAAGATGGGGAACGGCGTCTGGACGGTGGAGATCATCCCGGCGGAGATCCAGCCGCCGCCGCGTACACCCGAAGGCGCCAGCGGAAACCGAATCCGCATCGGGTCGGGGGCCGTCACGAATTGGGGCGATCAGGTTCAGTTGGTCGTCGCGTTCAACGAACAAGTCCTGCTCTCGCGTCACCGCCTCGGCGCGCTGGCGGACGACGCGATCATTCTTGTCGAGAATCTGTGGGGATCGCATCCCAACCCGGACATCCAAAAGGCCTGGCAGCAGGCGTTGGTCGAGCTCGCGACGCGGAACTACCGCGTCATCGAAGTGCCGATGGAGGAGCAGTGCCTCACCATCGATGAGAATCCGCGGAAGGGCAAGAACATGTTCGCCCTCGGGCTTCTCGCCTACATATATGATCGAAGCCTCGAGCGTATAGAGGATCAGATC
>DATLPC010000153.1:0-3023 GCA_035535975.1 Gemmatimonadaceae bacterium
GTCGAGACTTGCACGTTGCCATCGTCGGTCCCCACCCACAGCACCTTGGCATCGAGCGGCGATTCGGCAATCGTCGTGATCTCGCTGAAGCTCGACTCGCCGTCGTTCTTCGAGAGCTTCACGTCCTTGTCGAGCACGCCCATCAGCGTGAGCGTGTCACGGTTGACCTGACGAGTCAGGTCCTCGGTGCGCGTCCAACTGTTGCCGAAGTCCGTGGAGATGAAGAGACGATTCGCCCCGAGGTACAGCGTGCCGGCGCGATGCCGCGACGCGACGACGGGTGCGTCCCAGTCCCAGCGATATGGCGGCTCGCCCTTGGGCGGGGACGGCTTGATGTCGAGCCGATCTCCCGTTTCGGGGTCGAAGCGCTGGATGTTGCCGCCGTCGGAGGTCGTGTACACCGTCCGATAGCCCGCTTTGTCGACGGCCTGGCCGGTGCCGTCGCTGAACCCGATCTGCTTCCAATCCTGATTGAGAATGCCGAGCCAGTGGCGGGTCGCGCTCGGTCCCATCCATGAATGCGTGTCCTGAAGACCGCCGTAGATCCAATACGGGTCGCGGTCGTCGACGGCGATCTTGTAGAATTGTCCAATTGGAATGTTGTTGAGCCGAGTGTACGTGAGGCCCAGGTCCCAGCTCTCGTGCAGGCCGCCGTCGCCGCCGACCAGTGTGTGGCGCGAGTCGCGCGGGTCGATCCACATCGTGTGGTGATCCGTCTTGAGGCCCACGTCGTACGTGGGCGAGTTCGGCATGTTCTCGAACGTCGCGCCGCCGTCCTCACTCTTGAAGATCGTGACGCCGAGCTCCCAGAGTCGCTTATCGTTGGTGGGGTCAATGTAGGGAGCGCTGAAGTACATCGGGCGCGGGTTCGACCGGCTCATCTTCTTCCACGTTGCGCCGGCGTCTTCGGTGCGATACGTGCCTGACTCCGTCGCGTGCTCGACGAGCGCGATGAGCACATCCGGATTCGACTGCGAGATCGCCAGCGCCATGCGGCCCTTGTCGCCGGTTGGAATCCCGTTCTCCATCTTCTTCCAGGTCGCGCCGCCGTCGGTCGTCTTGTACAGCGCGCTGCCCGGTCCGCCGCCGTTGTAGCCGAAGGCGCTGCGCAGCCGCTGATACGTGGCGGCGTACAGCACGTTCGGGTCGCGTGGATCCATCACGAGATCGGTCGCGCCGGTGAGCGTGTCGACGTACAGCACCTTCGCCCACGACTTGCCGCCGTCGGTCGTCTTGTACACGCCGCGGTCGGGACTCGGTGCCCAGAGATTCCCCGCGGCCGCGACGTACGCGATGTCGGGATTGGTCGGGTGCGGCACGACCCGCGCGATGGAGCGCGTGTTGGTGAGGCCGAGATGCGTCCAGTGGGCGCCGCCATCGGTCGAGCGGTAGATGCCGCCGCCCCACGACGAGCTCTGGCGATTGTTCTGTTCCCCCGTGCCGGCCCAAACGATCTTCGGGTCGCCGGGGAAAATCGCGAGATCTCCGAAGGTGTTGTCATCCTGGCCCTCGAAGATCGGCGACCAGAAGGTGCCGTGGTTGGTCGTCTTCCAGATGCCGCCCGAAGCGGCGGCGACGTACATCGTCGACGGATCCTTGGGGTCGACCTCGATGTCGTGCACGCGTCCGCCGGTGGCGGCTGGGCCGATCGAGCGGAAGTGGAGGGAGTCGAACGGCGATTGGGCGGTGAGGAATGAACAGGGCGCCGCGAGGAACACGAGCGCGCCGAGGCTGGATGAGATTCGCACTGAGTGGGTCCGGGAATGGGCGGCGGGCGGCGGGGAAGAGTGGCGGTCAAAATGTGGTGTGCTGGCGTCCGTCTGGGCAACGGCATCGCATAAGTTCGAGATACTGATTCGCGCCGCCGCTACCTGAAGAGCCGCGTGACCGCATCGTACGCCGCATCCATTAGCGTCGACTCAGCGCCGCTCGACCACGAGCACTACGAACGAACCGGGTACCATCGGTGGACGGCGACGTGCCGGCGCGCCCGCTGGTTGTGGCTCGAACTTGGCGCCGGCGAGATAAATCGTGTGCGTCGCGGGATCCAGCCCCATGTTGCGCGAGCCCTGCATCGTCGTGAGCGTCTGCGCGACGTGATAAGTGTCGGGCGTGTCCTGATGAATCACGGTGAGCGTGCCGTCCGCGTTGCTCGCGAATGCGTCGCCCGTCGCCGGATCGTAGCCCGCGCCATCCACGCCGGCGCCGATCGGCAGCGTGGTGATCACCTTGCCCGCGCGATAGTCCGACACGGCCATCACGCCGCTCCGGCAGCCGCTGAACAACCGCTGATGCGCCACGTCGATCGCCATCGACACGGGATTCTTGCACGGCGCGGTTGGCCAGCGTCGCGTCACGCGCAGCGCCTTGGCATCGATCTCGACGACTTCGCCGATATCGGTGAGGTTCGCGTAGACCTTCCCATCGCCCGCCGACACACCGTACTCCGGTTTGCCGCCCAGATCGATGTTCGTGACGAGCTTTCCCTGATCGGGATCGATCACCGTCGACGAGTGTGCGTCGCCGTTGAACGTGAACACGCGGTTCGAGACCGGATCGTAGATGACGGCGTCCGCGTCTTCGGCGGCGTGAATGCGACCGAGCGGCTTGTACGTGCCGAGATCGAACATCACGACCGAACTGTCGTCGCCGCTCGTCGCGAACCCGTGCCCGCTCCGCTCGGCGATCGCGGTGCCGTGCGCGCCGTGAATGTCGGGTACCTCACCCAGCAGCTTGCCGTTGGTCTCGTCGACGACCATCACGCGGTCGTGGCGCCCGATGAACACGCGATGGTGCGGCGCGTCGGGGACCAGGTAATCCCAGCTGCCTTCGCCGCTCAACCGATAGGTATGAGTAATCTGATACGACGGCGTCTGCGCCGAGAGGAGGCGCGCGGCGAGCGGGAACAGAGCGAACGATCCGCGGTACATGAGTCCGTAGCCCCGGTCGCGGGTGGATTACTTCAAAGCGCCGACCGTGGCGGTCTCCGCGCTCCATTGCTCGATCGAGTCGGCCACACCCTC
>DATLPC010000154.1:0-24729 GCA_035535975.1 Gemmatimonadaceae bacterium
GGCAATGGTGAAAATCAAACGCAAACGGACCGCAGATTGCGTCGTCGGTGGCTTTCGCTACGCGACCAAGGAACGGATCGTCGGATCGCTCCTACTAGGCTTGTACGACGAGGCCGGCATTCTCCATCACGTCGGATTCACATCGAGTTTGGCGCGACGCGAACGCGATCGGATCACGCCGCTATTGGAGAAACTCGCCGGCGGGAGCGGCTTCACGGGGCGAGCTCCCGGCGGTCCGAGCCGATGGTCGACGGAGCGATCGGGTGAATGGGAACCGCTCGAGCCGAAGCTCGTCGTTGAGATCGAATACGATCACTTCACCAACGGACGGTTTCGGCACGGAACGAAGTTCCTTCGCTGGCGGCCTGAAAAATCGCCCGCGCAATGCCGGTTGTCTCAAGTCGCCGAAGCGCGGGCCGAGGCGACCGCCAATCTCGGAGGAGGTGAGGGTGCTCAGCAAACGCGACCAACACGACTCCGCTCCGGAAAGGCGGCCGGTGCCCGAAAAAAATTCCCGATCACGAAAGCAACGCGCGCCGGCGCCCGCGGGCGTCGCCGCCAGGCCCGACGATCACCCTGACGCGCTTCGACTCGCCGTCGAAACGCTCAGCGCGGAAATCTGTTGGTTTTTGGCCGGCCACCACACCGCGACAGGCCGCGCTACGGATTCGCCGCCGCGTCCACAGACGCCTTGAGGCTTTCGTTGAGACTCGCGTCGCCGCTGATGATCGATCGCCATGAAATCTCGGGACCGTTGCGCCGGCCTTTCTCGGTGACCTTCACGCCATCGGGTCCGATCGCGATCGTATAGGTCTTTCCGTCGACTTCCAGCTCACGCTTGATCGTTTTGTCCAGCTTTGCCGTCATGCTTCCTCCGAGGCACGGTGTGTTTGTCGCGGCGAGGAGCGGTCACATTCGACGCAGTTCAAGGTAGCACCTAAGAATCTTCGCCGCCCCTCGTCAGTAACCACCCACGGTCTCACCTGCCAAGGCGGATCGTGACGCATATGCTGCGTGTGGCCACAGTCGAGCTCGGCAACCCAGTCTCCAGCGTCGTCCTGGTGGAAGCCGGTGATGCGACGGTTCATCCACGCTCCGGACGCCGCTCCATATAAATGGATGTGGAGGTGCTTCCTTCCGCGAAACCGTAACGCTCGTAGAGCTCGCGCGCGTCTCGCGTGAAGAGCGCGATCCGTCGCAGATGCTGAAGATCGGGATGGCCGAGGATTGCCTCAATCATCCATGAGCCGAGCCCGCGACCACGTGCGTCCTCGTGCACGATGACGTCGCTGAGGTAGGCATACGTTGCCAAGTCCGTAATCGCGCGCGCGAAAGCAAGTTGCCGCGTGCCATCGTAAACGCCGATGCATACCGAGTTCGGGACGGCGCGTACGAGGACCTCGCGCGTGATCGCGCCTCCCCAGTGCGAGCGATGCAGCATCGCCAACACGGCGTCGACGTCGATTCGCGAACGATCAGTGGACAGCAGGAGCTCGTCGCGACGTTGCTCAACGATTCGATCGTGCACGACCGGAAATATACGAGCGACTTCGGATGCGCTCTCAGCGCGTCGCGTCTTGCTCTGGTCGTGACAAGTGGGCGATCAACCGACGCTCTCCAAAACCCGCGATGGAGCTCGTGATCGAGTAGACGGCGACGCCGGCCGGCATGTTGAAGAGAACGGCGAGCGCGAAACCCGCTGCGAACAGCACGGAGATGCCAAGAGCCAAGCTGCGAGCGCCGCTTCCCGCGGGCGCCGCATTGAGCGCCTGCGCGGATCCAGCCAGCCACGACAGGCCGGCGGCGACGAGCGCGCCGATAATCGCAAGGGCGCGATCGGGACGGGCCAGCGTTTTCACCCAGAGGAAGCCACCGGCCCGGTCGCCGATGCCACGAATCGCTGAGTACAGCGCGAGACCGAGCGGCAATTGCGTCAGGCTTCCCGCGTCGACAACGGGCGGCTTCGCCTTTTGGGCGGCGGAACGACGCGCGGCGCGTATGGCGAACGGCAGCATCAGCGCGCGAAAGCCGAGCGAAGCGAGGACGATCGCCAAGCCCATGCTGCCGCCGCAAAAATGCGCGAGCGAGAAGAGCCCGCCGCGCGCCAAGTCCAGAACCATCGACCAGTTCATCGCAGGATTGGTGGAGTCGACCGACCTACGTCGTTACACCGAAAAAAGTTACGAGCGAAGTCGCTGCGAAAGGATGTCATCCGACGGCGCGAACCCGTGACGTGCGTACAGCGGGCGGCTTCGGGCACTCGGCCAAAGGAAGACCGTGTCGACATCGAGATCGCGACACGCCGTCAACGCGCTTTGGATGAAGCGTGACCCAACCCCCGCGTTGCGTAGCTCGGGCTGGACGTAAACGCTCGTGATGTACGCATGTAGCTCCGCCTCGTTTCCGGGGTTTGGAAGCTTCTCGACGAGTTGAAGCCAGAGCGTCCCGACCAGCCGTGCCGTGACTCGATCGGCGGCGACCCAGGCCCGCCACCCGGTGTTCGTCGCCAGTCGATCGCGCATCCAAGGCTCACAGCGCACGACAAAGTCTGTTTCGGACTCGACGGCCGCGTGATGGCGAGAGCGAAAGGCGAAGCGAAGGCGGGCAAGTTCCGGGGCGTCCGCCGCAGTGGCTGCGCGAATTTCGATTTCCGCGTCGTTCACGACGCGCTATCTATCCCGCCCGCGGCGATCGTGCAATGTCTCATCCGCTGCCCGGCTGCTTTGGACCGTGGATCATTTCGCGCCTATCATTGGGGCGCTCAATTCTCGGAGATCCAGAACATGCATTGCCTTCGGTCCGGATCAGTGCTTCGCCTTCTCGCGGCGATGACCACCGTCGCCGGTATTCATGAACGCGTTCAAGCCCAGACAACCGATACGAACGTCGTCGTTCCTATCACGCCGCCGCGGACTCCGATTCCGCCGGAGGACGCGACGCGCAACATCTCGAAATTCTCCTTCATTGCGTACGGCGATACACGCGGCGCGTTCGACGGCACGCTCGTGCAGTACGAACACTCGCTCGTCGTCCAAACGATGCTTCGGACGATTCGCACGCGAGCCACGACGACCGACCCGATCAAATTCGTGGTACAGAGTGGCGACGCCGTCTCGGACGGCCGCTCGGCGAACCAACTCAACGTCAGTTATGTGCCGGTGGTCAACCAGTTGACGGCCGCCGACGTCCCGTACTTCCTCGCCGTCGGCAATCACGACGTCCGGACGAGCACGTCGCTGACGGACACCGATCGCGTGAAAGGACTCAAGAACTATTTCGCGGCGAACTCGAAGCTGATTCCCGCCGAAGGCTCGCCACGGCGACTCAATGGCTATCCGACGTACGCGTTCGGCTACGGCAACACCTTCGTGCTTCTCTTTGATTCAATCATCGCCAACGACACCACGCAGCTGAACTGGATTCGCGGTCAGCTCGAGGGGCTCGATCGGCGACGGTACGTGAATGTCGTCGCGGTGTGCCATCACCCGGCGTTCTCGTCAGGCCCGCACGGCGGCTCCACGGTCGAGCTGCAGGCGACGGCGATGCGGACGCTCTACATGCCGTTGTTCCGCAAACATCACGTTCGGCTGTTGCTCACCGGACATGAACACCTGTACGAGCATTGGGTCGAACGCTACACCGACGCCACGGGTCAGCACCGCATCGACGAAATCGTGAGCGGAGGAGGCGGGGCGCCGCTGTACGGCTACACCGGCGAGCCGGATCTACGCCAGTACGTGAGCGCCAATGCGGCGTCGCAGCTCCGGCTGGAGCACCTCGCGAAACCGGAAGTCAATCCGGGCGCCAATCCCCATCACTTCGTCGTTGTGCACGTCGACGGGCCGAAAATCACGGTCGAGGTCGTTGGCGTCTACTGGGGAGTCGGATTCCAACCCTATCGCAGCGCAACGGTCCAGATCGAACCGTAAGAACTTCTTAACCATCGGACTGAGGCCAAGGCCCAATTTCGTGTCCGAGGTTTGCAATACTGTAAGCCCGCATGTCGCGATAACGAGCGCGACGGTGCGCGCTTCAGGATCGGCCGACGAGCGCGCATCCAGGCCGGGGCCGATAAGAGAGACGTGTAACGATGAGAATCGGGATGGTTTTGGCGACGGCGGTCGTGGTGGGCGCGATCGCGGCGCCACTCAGGGCACAGGATACCACGACGAAGCCTGGCGGGCTCAACAAGGTAGCGCATAACGTCAGCAAGACGATGAAGAAAGCGGGCCGGGATACCAAAGCCGAGGTGCACCGCGACGCCAGCAAAACGCATCAAGTGCTGACCAAAGCGGGCAACGATACCAAAGGGCAGCTCAAACGGACGACCGGTGTCACGACGCACTCGCCCGACGCGAATCACAAGCCTGGCGGCGTGAACAAGCTGGCGCGTGACGTGAGTCACACGAGCAAGACCGTGGGGGCGAAAGCGAAGCACACCGTGAAAGGCGCAGCTGCGGACGCCCATCAGGATCTAACCAAGGCCGGCAAACACACGAAAGAAGTAGTGAAGGATTCGGTGAAAAAGCCGTAGCGACAACCGCGGCGCCCGTTGCGGCGCGACTGTCTAGCTCGTCCCAAAAGCGTCACATGCTCCGGGCTAAGACAGTGGCGCCGCATTCTCCCTCCCCCTCCTCCGCGTCTCCCTCTATCGAAACTTGTCCGCACGAGCAGCGCCCCGGCACGAAGATCTGCCTGCACTGCCGTCATGAAGCGCGGATGATCACCAAGCAACGCCGCCGCCGCTTGTGGCTTCGCGGTAGCGCGTTCTCGGCCATTCTGCTCGTCCTCGGGTCGGTCGGGACGATCGGAGCGGTAGCGTTCCGGCGCTACAGCGCGCCCCGTCGAGTGGAATCGCAGCAGCACAGTCAGCGAGCGGTGGTCGAGGCGGCGCCGATTAGGGACTCCGTCGTGCCGCCGGCGCCGGTCCAGCCGACCGTCAATGTCCCGGTCTCGACCGTTGCTCCCGTGCCGGCCGCTGCGCCCGCGCCAAAGACGATCGCGCTCAAACCGGTCGTTCCGGAAGGAACGACGACGCTCGCCAGCGGAATGACGGCGACGCGCCATGACACAGTGGTTGTCCTTTCATTCGACTTCGCGGGGGCACGCACGCGTATCCCCGAACGTTTCGAACGGCTGGTTCGCACAACGCTTCCGTCGGTCTATGGCCTTCGCGCCGACTCGGCCGTTCGCGCGATTCCCGAAGGCGGCATCGCCCGTCAGGGGGATCTGTTCACCGATCTCACGGAGCGCGGCGTCCGAATCCCGCTCAGCACGGGCGGCGCGATTGCGCTCTACCCCATTTCGCGCGCGGGTCGCGATGGTCCCCTCGTGACGCAGTACCGAGTGACGGTCACCAAAGGCTGACGCTACTATCTACATAGTTGACAAATCGACCTGAGGGCCGCATAGTACTATCACCCTAGTACTAAAGGCGGCCCGATGGACGATTTTGTGCTTGGCGATCGTGAGCTCGACGTCATGGGCGTGCTGTGGGATCTCGGCTCAGGCACGGTCGCCGAGGTGCGCGACAAGCTCCCCGCCGACCTCGCGTACACGACGGTGTTGACGATCCTCCGCAATCTCGAGGCGAAGGACCTCGTCCACCACACGACCGAAGGAAAAGCACACCGGTATCACCCGCGCGTCGCCCGCAAGGCGGCGCGGCGCAGCGCGCTCGCTCGCGTCGTCGACAAGCTCTTTCACGGATCGCCTGGCCAGTTGATCACGCAGCTCGTCGAAGACGAGCAGCTCTCAACGGAAGACCTTGGGCGGCTCCGCGCGTTGCTCTCCACGCAAGAAAAAAAGGGGAGGACCGAGCGATGATCGGTTCGTGGATGCTCTACGCCATCGCGGTGAGTGCATTGTTCACGCTCGCGGCCCACGCGCTCGAGCGCGTCGTCGCGGCGCGCGGCCGGCCACGGCGAATGTTGTGGGTTGTGGCAATGACACTCTCGGTCGCTTGGCCGGTCGCGAACGGACTGCGGAGAGTTGCGATCGACGAAGCGGTGCCGGTGACGGTGGCGCCTTTCACGATCACCGTTCCTGGTCCCGAGGCGATCGTACCCGTCGCGAGAACGCCGCAGCGCGGCGCGCAGATCGATCGCGCACTCGTCACGCTTTGGATTGCATTGAGCGCGTTGCTTCTCGTGCGGCTCGGGGCGGGAGTCGCGACGCTTCGCCGCGCCAAGCGAGCCTGGCGCAGTCAACAACTCGACGGCATGACCGTGTGCGTGTCGGCGAACGTCGGTCCGGCCGTCGTTGGGCTGCGGTCAATGAATGTCGTGCTGCCCGAGTGGATCCTCGATCTCGACGCCCCGCTCCGCGCGCTCGTGCTCTGCCACGAGCAGGAGCACCAGAGCGCCCGCGACCCGCACGTTTTGTTCGGGGCCGCGGCGGCCATGTGTCTCATGCCGTGGAACCCCGCGCTTTGGTTCCAAGCACGACGTCTGCGACTCGCCATCGAGCTGGATTGCGACGCACGTGTGCTGCGCGCGCATCCGACGCCCGAACGCTACGGACTATTGATGCTCACGATCGCGCAACGTCGGAGCGTCGTTCCGACGATCTTTGCGCCGATGCTCGCCGAACCCGCAACCCAACTCGAACGGAGGATCGTCGAGATGCGAAGAACTCGCCGTATCGCGCGATGGACGATAATCGGTGGAACGGTGCTGGCCGCCGGCGCCGTCACGCTCGCGGGATCCCTGCGGTCGGCAGGCGCAACCATGCGCGCGGTGCGAACGGTCAGCTCGGAGATCGCATCATCGGCGCTTTCCGCGACGACCGCGCTGCACCAGCAAGGCAATCCCGCGCCACGATATCCCGATGCCTTACGGACGGCCGGCGTCGAGGGATCGGTGGTCGTCCAGGTCACAACCGACGAGAACGGCGTGCCCGACACCGCTTCTTTGCGCGTGCTGGCGACGACGCACGAACTCTTCGCCGCGTCGGTCCGGCAGGCGCTCGCCAAATGGCATCTCAGCCCACGCGCGAGCGTCCGCCTTCCTTTCCTGTTCGTCATGAGCGACAAATCGGGATCGGACATAGCGTCGGTTCCGGCGGGCACGATCGTAGTCACTGGTGTTCCGACGAACGCGCCAGGTGTGCATGTAGCGCCAACGGTCGTGAGCTCGGTACGACGCGGCGACACCATGCGCACCGTGCTACGGGAAGTTCCCGTCGGCAACGCGCCGGACACCGCCCGGACCATTGCGAGTCGCCCATCAAACTCCGTGCATGCGGTCCAGCCAGTCGTGGTGACCAGCGTACCAATACAGGGCGTCCGCGCCGGCGGCGATCCGGATCCGATCTACGTCATCGATGGCGTCGTGCAGCCGCGACGAGCGGTCGTCCGCCCCACCGGCTCACCCACGAATAACGCGCCCGATACGATCAGGACGGTCTACTCGGCCCGCCCGACCGTCGCCGAGGTGCCTCGGTCTTCGGCTGGCGATCCAGCGTACTTCGAGTTCCAGGTGGAACGAGCAGCCTCGCCACAGCCCGGCAACGTCGCTCCGCGCTATCCGGATTCGTTGCGGGTCGCGCGGGTCGAGGGAGAGGTGCTCGCTCAGTTCGTCGTCGACACTCTCGGGCGGCCCGACATGGCGACGTTCAAGGTGATCAAGTCGACGCATGACCTCTTTACCAACACCGTGAAAGCGTCGCTGCCCAACATGGTGTTCTATCCAGCGGAGGTCGGCGGCCGGAAGGTCAAGCAGCTGATCCAGATGCCGTTCGAGTTCAACCTCACGAAGGATCCAAATTAGGTTGCCTTCCGCGGGAGAAGTCGATCGATAGACTTCTCCCGCATGTCTTCTCTGATCGCGATCACGAATGTCCCGTCGCCACTTCTCCATCTTGGGGTGCGGACGTTCGCGGAAGATGCGGCGCTCGATCATGAGATCGCCCTTCGCGAGCACGAAGGCTACCGCGCCGCGTTGGAGCGTTGCGGCTGCCGCGTGATTGTACTCGAGGTCAATCGCGAGTACCCCGATTCGGTGTTCGTCGAGGACACTGCCCTCGTGCTCGACGAGACCGCCATCATGATGTCGCCCGGCGCGCCGTCCAGGCGCGACGAACCTCGCGCAATCGAGCCGGCGCTGCGCGACTTTCGGCCTATCGAGCGAATCGCGCCGCCGGCAACGATCGACGGCGGCGATATCGTGCGCTCGGGCCGTCGATTGTACGTCGGCCAGTCGCAACGGACGAATGAAGCAGGAATCGCCGAACTCGGCGCGCTGGCCGCGCCACACGGTTACGACGTGGTCGGCATCCCGGTGTTTGGCTGCCTCCATCTCAAATCGGGGTGCAGCGCTCTGCCCGACGGCCGATTTCTCGTGAATCCGAATTGGATCGACGTGTCGCCGCTGCCGGGCGATCGGCTTCTCGAGGTGCCGAGGGACGAGGAATGGGCGGGAGATGTGCTCGTGATCGG
Organism: Gemmatimonadaceae bacterium; assembly: GCA_035535975.1. GTDB lineage: Bacteria > Gemmatimonadota > Gemmatimonadetes > Gemmatimonadales > Gemmatimonadaceae > JAQBQB01. The sequence continues at coordinate 8,438 of DATLPC010000154.1, forward strand.
CGAACGCATCATTGTCTCGGACGCATTTCCCGACACGATCGAGCTCCTCGAGCGACAAGGCTGGGAAATGATTCCTGTCGGCGTTTCCGAGTTCGCGAAAGTCGAGGGCGGCGTGACCTGCTTGAGCCTCGTGTTCGAAGAGCAGACGCGCGCCTGACGCTATTTCGGCTTGTTCTTCGGGCGCGTGAGGCGCTCGCCGAGCAGGCCGAGCATGATGCCGAACGGCACGTTGAGCGCCGCCATCAGCACCGCGAGGATGAGGCTGATGGCCGAATACGGGCGAGGCGCGCGGATGAGGTTGATCGTCACCGCGGCGACCGCGGCGACGCAGCCGAGCGTAAATCCAAAACGACCCGCGGCGTCGATTCGCGCTTTGATCCGCGGGTCGTCTTCCGGTTTGCGGCGAGGCAGGTCCACGCCACAAAACTACACGAGGTCAGTCCTTGGGCGACGTTCCCTTGACGACCGGGAGGTTTCGGCGGGACCAGTCCTGGTATGAGCCGTCATAGAGCCTGGTCGGATAGCCGAGCGCCCGCGCGGCCAGGTACGTCATGCTCGCTCGATATCCGACCCAGCAGTAGGTGACCACCGTATCGCCGGGCTGCACGCGCGCCGCGTAGAGCTTGGCGAGCGCGGCGCGATCGAGAAACTCTCCCTCATTAGGGTTCTTGAACAGGTGCTCCCATTCGAGTTGTCGTCCGCCCAGCAGATGACCGTTGCTCGGCATGCCGTGACGCTCCCCGTCGCCGACGTACTCCCCGTCGGTGCGAGTGTCGATCAACGCGGTGCCCGGCTTTCCGAGCCGCGGCTGAATCCACGCCGCATCGACGACGAGCTCGGGGCGCGGCTTCGGCGCGTACGTGCCTTTGGCAACCGTCGCGACCAAGGCCGCTACGGGGCGGCCTTCGCGCTTCCACTTTGCCAAGCCGCCGTCGAGCACGGATGCTCGAACGTTGCCGAGATAATCGAGCGTAAAGAAGGCGCGCGAGGCCATCGGCGCCATGAGACCGTAGATGACGACGTGAGATCCCGACGAGACGCCGACACTCTCGAACAGGTCCTTCAGCTTGTCGACCGGAGGAAGCTCCGTCCCAAGCCCGTCGTGCTGCGTCGTGATATCCATGTACGACACAAGCCGAGAGCCGGGGATCTTGTCTCCCTTTGCGTCGGCGGTGTCGTGCCCGACGTAAAGCACGACGAGCTTCGGATCGGACAAGTGGCGCGCCAGCCACGCCGTGGACACGATGACGGAATCATCGTCGGCTTTCTGCGCGGCGGCGACACGCGGCGAAGCCGCAAGGGTGGCGGCGACAGTTCCGAGTAGAATCAAGCGCGGTTGGGTCATGTATCGTCCTGGTGGAATGTGAGAGTCGCTCACGCTTCGCCGGCCGCCAGTGCCAGCGTGACCGCGTCGGCGTACTCTTTCCAGCGAGCTGCCTCGGCGCGCAGTCGACGACGACCTGCCGCCGTGATCTTGTAATACTTCGCCTCGCGACCCGTTTCGCTTACGCCCCAATCTTCCTCGAGCAATCCCTTTCGCTCGAGGCGGTGCAGCGCCGGGTAGAGCGCGCCCTCCTGAACGTTGAGCGCGTCCTTTGTGGTCTGGCGAATCCAGCGGCCGATCGCGTAGCCGTGCATTCGTCCCTGGCTCACCGCCTTGAGAATCAACACGTCGAGCGTTCCAACGAACAGATCACTTCCACCCATTTGATTTCGTCTCCGGAATTGGGTCAGCTGGCGCGAATCGTCGCGGCTGGATCGATCGCCGTTGCTCGACGCGCGGGGACGACGCATGCGATGAGAGCGACCACGATGAACACCGCGGCGACACCGAGATACGTTATGGCGTCCGTCGGTTGCACACCGTAGAGCAGCCCGGTGAGCGAGTGCGCCGTGCTGCGCGCGACCAACGCGCCGAGTAACACTCCGATCGCGGCCAGACCCACACCCTGGCGAACGACGAGCGCGAGGATCGCTTGTCGCTCGGCGCCAAGGGCCATTCGAATACCGAATTCTTGCGTGCGCTGGCCGACGGAGTATGCGATCACGCCACCCAATCCCGCCGCGGCAATCACGAGCGCCAAGATGGCAAAGGCCGTGAGAAGCGCGGTCGTCAATCGCGGCGACGCAATCGCGTCGCGACGGGCGTCCTCGAGCGTCACAACGTCGGTAACCGGTTGGTTAGGATCGACGGCGTGAACGATCTGCCGAATGAGTGTCGACGTCGCGGCGGCTCCCGCACCGCTGCGCACGAGAACGCGAAGGTCGCGCGTCGTTGCGAGCGTCAAAGGCAAGTAGATCTGTTCGGGAACGTCCGAGGCCGGGCCGAATTGGCGGACGTCACCAGCGACGCCGATGACCGTGGCCCATTGGTGGCCGTCCAACGAGATTTGTCTTCCGACTGCGTCGCCGCCAGCGAAGTATTTCCGCGCCGCCGCGAGGCTGATCATCGCGACGGGAACGGCCGTATCGCGGTCGGCCGGGCCGAACGCCCTCCCACCGACGATCGGCACGCCGAGCGCGCCGAAATAGCCCTGCGAGACGATGCTGATTTCCGCCTTCGGCAGACGCGAGCTGTCGGCCACCTCACGACCGCGAACCACGAAGGTCGACAGATTCTGCGCGTTCGAGCTGCTCGCGGGGAATTCCGTCGCGATGGCGACGGCTTTTACCGATCCGTTGGAGGACAGGCGCTCGATAACGTCGTCCGTGAAGCGTCGTATCGGTTCGGCCTTTGAGTACTTCGTGAAATTGAGATCGACCCTCGCGGTGACGACGTTTTGCAAGTCGTAGCCCGGGCTGGTCGTGACGAGACGCGCGAAGCTCCGAATCATCAGGCCCGCGCCGATGAGAATGACGAATGCGAGCGCGACTTCGCCGATCACCAGCAGGCCGCGCAGCCGGACCCGCGCGTTGCCGCTGGTCGTCGCGCCACCGTCGCGTAGACGGGACACGACGTCCCGGCCCTGCGCAAAGACTGGAATGACTCCAAACGCCACGCCGGCGATCGCGGCGATCGCGAACGTGAACGCGGCCACCCGCCAGTCGAGAACGATCTCCTCGGCGCGCGGAGTGAAACGGGCCGTGTAGCGAGCCAACGCGCCCACCACCCCCGCCGCGCCGACGAGGCCGATGGCACCGCCGGCAAGCGAGAGGAGCACGCTTTCGGTGAGCAGCTGTCGAAGGAGTCGTCGTCTCCCCGCGCCGAGCGCCGTGCGGATTGCCAGCTCCCGCTGCCGGCCGAGATGCCGCGCCAAGGTGAGGTGTGCGACGTTGATGCAGGCGACAAGTAGCACGAGTCCGGCGACGGCGAGCAACACCAGAAAGGCCGGCGCCGCACTCTGCGTCATCGACGCGCGAAGGGGCGTGACTTTGACGGCGGCGTCTTTGATCGCGGGCGAATACGCGTCGGGATACGCCGTGTGCCACCGTGTCTCGAGCGCCGCCGCCTCACGCTGCGCGTCCGTCGGCCCTCGTCCCTGCGCCACGCGGCCGATGATCGCCACCATCCGCGCCGCGCGATCGCTTTTCACACGCGGTCTCGACCGGAATGGACACGACGACACCGGCATCCACACATCGTTGCGGTCGGGATAGGCCGGCAGCGGCGGGAGCACACCGATGACGAGGTGCTGGCGATCATTCATCGTGAACGTCTGACCGACGATCGCCGAATCACCGCCGAGCGCGGTCATCCAGAAGCGATAGCTGAGGACGAGGACCGGGGGAGCGCCGTCATGATCCTCGCCGCGGATGAACGTCCGACCGAGCAGCGGACGGACGCCGATCAGGTCGAAGAAGTCGGCGGAAACGACGCCGGTCTGCACCCGGCGCGGCTCGCCGTGGCCGAGCAAGTCGAACGACATCGAGTGATACTCGGCGAGGCCGTCGAGCGAAGAGAGCGACGCGCGGAGATCCGCGGCTTCCGTCGGCGAAAACCCAATATCGTTGATTGCCAGCGATCGGACGGGGTGCTCCAACGTGACCAGGCGATCGCCGTGCGCGTAGGGCAGGCGTCGGAGGAGAACACCGTTCACCATGCTGAAGATCGCGGTGTTGACACCAATGCCGAGGGCGAGCGTGACGAGCACGGCGGCCGTGAACCCGGGGGCGCGATGCAGTGTGCGTACGGCGTACTTGATGTCTTGGCCAATCGAGTTGATGCGGTCGCGCCAATCCCGGCGACGGACGACGCGGCGCCGCTCGCTCCGCACCGCGGCTTCGATCAGTGCTGGGTCGCCAAAGACGGCGATCGCCTCGGCGCGGGCGCGCTCGAGACTCATGCCCGAGGCGACAAGTTCTCGCGTTCGCATCTCGATATGGAACGCAATCTCACTCGCGACGTCGCGGCGCACCCCGCGCTCGCCAAAGCTGACCCGGAACACTCGCATCACGCGGCCTCCTGGCACCTTGGCGTGAATCTGCGAGCGGATACCTAAGTGGTCAAGGTATAAGGCATAAGTCGGCTAGGTGTGTGATCGGCAGGCCGGCATTCACCGCCAACCGGCGCAATTTCCCCCCGTAGGGGTCAGACACCGAACCGCGGATGGGGTCAGACTCCATCGCAAATTCGAGCTTGAGCCGCGAAAAAAGGCCAGAACGGCGCCGAACAGGCGTGAAGGGGGTCAGACTCCGTTTTTGGAATGGGGTCAGACTCCGTTCTTGCGAGGGAAAATGAAACCGGCGTGGTGCGTATTCGCGCACCACGCCGGTTTTGAAGTCAGCTGAAGCGAATCAGCGAGCGCGGAAGCCTTTGTCCTCGAGGACTTCGATCGGCTTGGTGTACGTCTGGCCGTTCACAACCACCTTCGCCGTGTAGATGCCCGGAACAATGGCGTTCCCGCCACCGCCACCACCGCCGCCACCACCGCGACCGACGGCCCCGCCGGTGCAGCTCATGTCCGGCGGTCCGCCTTGTCCGCCGAATCCGCCGCCCCCGCCGCCCCCGCCGCCACCGCCGCCACCGCCGCCACCGCCGAGCGCGGGTGCGACGAGTGTCCACTGCACCTTATGAATGCCGGTCGTCTTCGGGCCATCAGACGTGCAAAGCGTGCGACCCATCGCGTCGACGATCGAGACCTTCACGTCGGTCGCCGCGTTCTTCAAGTAATAGCTGACGGCCGTTCCGCGCGGCGCGTTCTGGCCGACGAACACCTTTTGTCCACCGATGTGCGGATTGTTCGTCAAGTCAGTGATGTAGTTGACGGCCGGCCGCGGATTGAACACGGCGACGTCCTGCGCCTGCACCGTCGGCGTGAATTGCTCGAGCGCCGAGATGTCGTCTCCGATCATGATGCTGCGGCCATGCGTCGCGACGATGACGTCCGCTTCGCGCGGGTGAATGAAGATGTCGTCGGTGCGCACGGTCGGGTAATCGTTCATGAACTTCTCCCAGTGCTTGCCGCCATTCAGGGAGACGTACAACCCGAACTCGGTGCCGACGAATAGCAGGTCCTTGTTCTTCGGATCTTCGCGAATCACCTGCACGTTGCCGTACGACGGAAGATCGTTCGTGATGCTCTGGAACGTCTTGCCGTAGTCGCGCGTGACGAAGACGTACGGATGGAGATCGTCGCTGCGGTGCCCGTCCACGGACACGTACGCCGTGCCGGCGTCGAAGTGCGACGCGTCGACGCGGGAGATCCAGAACAGATTGGCGTTGTTCGCTCCGGTCAGCGCGCCCTGCGGCAGTCCAGGAAGATTCTTGCCGACTTCGGTGAACGTGAGACCACCATCTCGGCTGACTTGTAGGTTGCCGTCGTCCGTCCCGGCCCAGACGATCCCGGGCATGACCGGCGACTCGGACACGGAAATGATCGTGCCGTACTGCGACAGACCATCGTTCTTGGAGAGTTGCGCCTTGTCGCCGCCGACGCCCATCACCGACACGTTGCAACGATCGATCTGCTTGCTCAGATCGGCGCTCTGCACCCAACTCGAGCCACGATCGTACGACTTGAAGAGCCGGTTGCCGCCGAGGTAGACGATATCCGGATTGTGTGGCGAGAGAATGAACGGCGTGTTCCAGTTGAAGCGGTATGCCTCGCCGCCGTCCGCGTTGATGACCGTTTTGCGAGCGGCGCCGCCGCGACCACCGCCGCCACCGCCACCTCCGCGTCCGCCGCCTGGAGCACGACCGTCGACGCACGCCGCGCCGTTCCGTCCACCCGCGGGTCCGCCGGCGAGCTGCGTTCCCGGCCCGGAGCTCGGGCGGATGCTCATCGTCTGGCCGGTGTTCAGATCATACCGCTGCGTATTTCCGTCCTGCGACTCGCAGTAAATGATGTTCGGGTGGTCGACGTTCACACCGGTGTAGAACCCGTCGCCGCCACAGATGCCGAACCAGTCCATGTTGGTGATGCCGCCGCGCCCACGCTTCGAGCTCGGACCGCCCCAACTGTTGTTGTCCTGGAGCCCGGTGTAGACGTTGTACGGCCGCTCGTTATCGGCCGTAACGACGTAGGCGAGACCGGTCGCCATGGTCGCGACGAAGTCCCAGGTCTTGCCCTGATCCCAGCTGATGTCCAAGCCGCCGTCGTTGCCGATCATCAGGTGCTTGCTGTTCCGCGGATCGACCCAAATCGCGTGCTGGTCGACGTGCGCCGGCGAGTTGTTGCCGCCGGCGTCATCGAGCGTGGCGAAGGTCTTTCCAGCGTCGAGCGACTTCGCGACCGGAAGGCCCGCGACGTAGATCGTGTTGGGATTCTGCGGATCGACGCGCAGCTGGCTGAAGTACATCGGCCGCGCATTGCAGTTGCTCTGGAGGGTGAACGAGCCGCCGCGGTTGTCCGAGCGGAACACACCGCCGCGGGCCGCATCGAGCTTTGGCGGCGCGGGTGGCGTCGTCACCGTCGTCTCGGCCGGCACCGCACCGCGACCACCGCGTCCACGCCCACCGGCACCGCCGCCAGCGTTCACGGGGACAGGTGCGCCGTTGTTGCACCAGTCGAAACCACCGCGACCGCCACCGCCACCACCGCCACCGCCGCCCCCACCGCCAGCTACGGTTTCAGTCGCCGTCGGATTGGCCTCGCCGCGGCCACGGAGATCCGTGCCGCTCTCGCCGGCTTCGATCTGCACGTAGACGACGCTCGGGCTCGACGCCGCGACGGCGAGCGCGATGCGACCATACGTGCCGGGCGGCAAACCGTTCGTGAGCTTCTTCCACGTCTTACCCGCATCTTCCGTCTTCCAGACCGCGCTGCCCGGACCGCCGCCGTTGAAGCAGCAGCTCGTGCGACGACGCTGATAGCTCGCCGCGTAGAGCACGTTCGAGTTCGACGGATCGATCGCGATGTCCGTGAAGCCCGTGTTCTCGTCGATGTACTTGATCTTGTTCCACGTTTTTCCGCCATCGGTCGTCTTGAAGACGCCGCGCTCTTCGTTCGCTCCAAAGAGGTGACCGGGCGACGCGACGTACACCACCTCGGGATTCTTCGGATCGATCACAATGCGCGCGATCGTCTGCGTTTCCTTGAGACCGATATTCGTGAACGTTTTTCCGCCGTCGGTCGACTTGTAGATGCCGTCGCCGAATGACGCCGTCTGGCGGTTGTTCGGTTCGCCCGTACCGACGTAGACGATGTCGGGATTGCTGGGATGGATGGCGATGTCGCCGATCGACGCGGTAGTGTACGACTGGAAGACGGGGCGGAAGGAAACGCCGTTGTCCTCCGACTTGAACACGCCGCCGACAGCGTATCCGATGTAAATGACGTTCGGGTCGCTCAGCGACACTTCGATGTCGTCGAGGCGGCCTCCCATGCTCGCTGGTCCGATGGATCGGAACCGGAAACTCGAGAGCAATGGATTGGCCGACAGATTGAAGCTTGCCTCGCTCCGCTGGCCGCGTCCCTGCGCCGCCAGTGGGATGGAGGCGGCGACGAGTGGGAGCGCGGCGATCGGCGCGATGTGCCGAAACGCGAATCGCATGAGAGCATCATCCTATTTGAAGGGCGCCCCAATTATGTCGGATGAATCGCGAGTTAGCGAGTCAACCGGGCGGGCAAGAAACGTCCAACGTTGCACACAGTGCCCGCGTAAAGCGCGTGCGGTTGCGGCCCGTGGAGCGGGACGATGAGCCCGGTGTCGAGAAACGTGGTCGAAGGCAAGAGGGCGAAGTTGTTCGCCACCGACCCGCCAAGAGAAAGCTGCGCTGGCGGCGCATCCCGAACTTGAAGAGCGTTGGTGTAGAAAAAACCGGCGCGGAGTGATCGGAATGATCGCGCTCGACGCCGGTCTCTAACTCGAACCAGCCGGGTGCGACTGTCCCGGCGTGAGTGGCGACGGTCGGCCGCTCAGGCTGGACCGCGTGCCCTCATTTGGCCGCGGTTGGTGGCCGGAGCCAAGGGTTCTCGGCGCCCTTCTCGAAGGCGTCGACGTCCTCGAAATACCGACGGGCCATCTCCGCTGATGCCGGATTCGTGTAGACCTCGGCGACCGGATGTTCGATTACGCGAGCAAAAATGTCGGCGACGTCTTCGACGGTCTGCACGTGGGGGCCGGAATACATCGGGGTGTCGGGCGGCGAGCCAATCGCGTTCCGTCCGAACCAGGTTCCAACCACGCCGGGCATGACCAGCGTGACGTGAATGTCCGGGTGACTGACGCGCAGCTCCATTCGCAGATTCGCGGTCAGTGCGTTCACGGCGGCCTTAGCGGCGTTGTAAGCCGATCGAAAGGTCGCGAGGGGTACGCGGCCGAGAAACGATGAGACGTTGATGATCTGCCCGCTGCCACGCTGCTTGAAATGCTCGACGGCGACCTGCATTCCATAGACGACCGATTTGACGTTCACGGCGAAGATCGCGTCGAGGTCTTCGTCAGTCAGCTGCTGGACGGACCTCGTGATTCCCCGCCCTGCGTTGTTGATCCAGACGTCGTAACTGCCGAAGGCGTCGATTGCGGCGCGCGACAATTGCTCGATGTCGGTTCGCCGCGTGACGTCGGTCTCGACGACGAGCGTCCCTGCGGCGCCGAGGCGGGTCGCCTCGGCCGCGACCGCATCGAGACGTCCGCGCTGCCGGGCCGCCAACACCAGCCGATGCCCGTCGCGCGCCAGCCGATGCGCAACGCCCTCGCCGATGCCGGCGCTCGCCCCGGTGATCACGATCGTCTTGTTCGCCATTCAGTCTGCCCTCGCGTTGTTGAGGCAAGATAGTGGTATCGACTTTCGACGGCTCAGCTTAGAGCTTTCAGTCCTGAAGGCTTCAGACACGACCTATACCGAGCGGTACATGTGGACTCCACAAGAGAACAAAGAAGGCTACGACAAGGGCTCGGCGATGTCGTACGTCGGTGACCTGCGAGGGCGGCTGATGCCCTACTTCGGAACGGCGGACAACAACGTGCATCCGTCGAACGCCATGCAGCTCATCCAGGCGCTGCGGCGCGCCGGAAAGAGCTTCGATCTTCAAGTCGGGCCTGATCACGGCCACTCGGCACTCAATGGGCAACGCATGATGGAATTCTTCATCGAGCATCTCGTCGTGCACGCCGGCTCTTCAAAGGCGAACTGAGCGTGTTCTCGGGAGAACAGATCGCGGAGCTTCTCGAATCGCTCGGCGTGACGCACGTCGTGACGGTGCCGGACAGCACGATCGGGCAATGGCAGGGCGCGATCGAGCGGCGCGGGGCCACACGTGTCGTGCGCGTCTGTCGAGAGGGTGAGGCGTGGCAGATCGCCGCCGGACTGTACATGGGCGGGGCGAGCCCGCTGGTGATGATTCAGTGCACCGGCCTGTTCGAGTCGGGCGACGCAATTCGCAACGCGGTGCACGATTGGAAGCTGCCGTTGTTCGCGATCATCGGATACCGGAGCTACTTGAATCAGGACACGCTCCCCGGTGACAGCTGCCTCGTCTTCACCGAGCCGACGCTCGACGCGTGGAAGATCGATTACCGGCTGATAACGGCGCCCAATCAGTTTCCGCAGATCGCGGAGCACTTCAAGACGTCGCGTGATCGCTGCGCCGCGGGCGCGATCGTCATCGCCGAAGGCAAGGCCTGATATGATGTCGGCCAAGGAGGCGCTCGCTGTCGTACACGCGCTGCGCGGCAATGACGATGTCGTGATCACGACGATGACGCCGGCGCGCGACTGGATGACGATGGCGCAAAGCCCACTCGATCTCGTCCTCGTCCCGTCGGCGATGAGTCACGCGACGTCGATGGGGCTTGGTCTCGCGCTCGCGCAACCTGAGCGTCGCATCATCGTGTGCAACGGCGACGGGTCGATGCTGATGAACCTCGGTTCACTCGTCTCGATCGCCGAGGCGCAAGCGGCGAACCTGACCATACTCGTGTTCGACAACGGGACGTACGAGGTCACCGGCTCGCAGCGAGTCCCCGGTGCGGGAAACGTCAACTTCCTTCAGATCGCCGACGGCGCCGGCTTTCGCGCGACATTCCAATTCTCTGATATGGACACCTGGAGACGGGGTGCGCGAAACGCGCTGTTCGCGCCCGGGCCGACGTTCATCTGGCTGCGCGTCGAGCCGGTCGTCGGCTTGCCCGGTCCGAAGTCGCCCGGGCCGGCGGGGGCGCGGGCGACGGCGTTCATGGAGGCACTCCGGGGTCGGTAGGTGTCACCCGAGCCGGAGCTCCTCCGCGTTCGCTGCTTCTCCGCGTCCTCTCCGTCGAGCAGTTCAGAGAGCCAGATCGTCTATTCCGACCGAATCGACCTGACCGGATCGGCGTTTGCTGCTCGTCGCGCCGGACCAAATGATGCCGCCGCCGCGACGGTCGCGATCGCGACGACGACTCCGCCAAGGGCAACCGGGTCGACGGCGCGAACGCCGTAGAGGATGCTGCTCAACCCGAGGCCGATGAGAATCGCGACGGCCAGGCCGATGGCGGTTCCTGCGGCTACGCGACGCCCGTTTTCCCAGAGGACCATGGCGATGATACGCGTCCGGGTCGCGCCGAGCGCGGCGCGAATTCCGATCTCGCGCGTACGCCTGGATACCGAGTAAGACGCCACTCCGTAGATGCCCGCGGCCGCGAGCACCAGCGCGAGTGCGCCAAAGGTGCCGAGGAACGTTGCGCCGAGGCGCACCGGAAGGAGTGTGATCGACATGTCATCGACCATTCGAACGACGGCCGGCGGAGGCAGCTGTGGTGTCGCGTCTCGCAAAAGTGCCCAAATGGTCCGTCGCATCGTCGCAACGTCGGCCGTCGTGCGCAATTGCAGCGTCATCTCGGCGCGATGCTCCGCCTGGGTGAACGGCAGGTAGATTGTCGGCTTCGGTGATTCACCGGGCATTACGTAGTTCGCGTCGCGTGCGATGCCGACGACCTGATAAAGTCGGCCATCGCCCCACTTGAATCGTTTGCCGAGGACATCGCCGCTGGGCCACAGCCGACGCGCCGCCGTCTCATTGACCACGGCGACTGGCGTCGAGGTGCTATCGTCGGTCTCCGCGAACTCGCGCCCGCGAAGAATTGGCGTTTGAAGCGTGGCGAAGAATTTCGGTGCGACGACATTGAAGTAGACCATCGATCCGGCGCGCCGGTCGCTCTGGACTGCGGCACCTTCCGGTATGGCACGCGATTCCATGTTGCTTCCCGAGAGCGGAACGACGGCCGCGAGCGTCGCCGAACTGATAGACGGCATGGCCGACGTCTCACGCATGATCCGCGCGAAGGTCGCGGGAGGATTTGCACGGCCGCCAAGCAGCGAGAGATCAATGGTCGCGTCGATGACGCCGTCGGCCCGGAAGCCGGGATCGACCGTCCGCGAGCTCGCCAGACTCCGCAGAAAGAGCGATGCGACCGCGAGCAAGACGACGCACAGTGCTGCTTGCCCGACGACCAGCGCACCGCGACGCCTGACTCTCCCAACGCGCGCGTCGGAGCCTTTGAGCATGGCAACGACATCCGTCGACGCGGCACGCAGCGCCGGCGCGAGACCAAACACAATCGTCGTGAGAAGACAGAGCACCGACGTGAACAGCACGACGCGGAAATCCGGCTGAAGGAAGGTGATGTCGACGCCGGCCTCGGGCGGCAAGATCGAAGGGAGCGCTCTGGTGATCGCTCGCGCGACAGCGAAGCCCGCCACTCCTCCAATCGCGGCGATCATCAAACTTTCGGTGAGCAACTGTCGGACGAGCCTCGTCCGGTTCGCGCCGATAGCCAGACGCACGCCAAACTCCCTGCGCCGGTTGGCGGCCCGGCCAAGCAGCATGTTGGCGACATTCGCGCACCCAATCAGCAACACCAAGCCGACCATCGTCATGAGGAACGCCGAACCGACGGCAAATCCGGCGCGTTCCTCGGCGTTGACGCCCCGAATGTGATCGAGGCGGACGGTCATTCCACCGTAGCGCGCCGTATCAGTCAACACGAGCTGTCGAGCGAGACCGCGCAGTTCCGCTTCACCGCTGCCCATATCGACGCCGCGGTGCAAACGACCGGTCGTGTAGAAACTGCCGCCAAATTCCGCGAGCGGTTGGCCAGTCAGCAGCGGCATGATCGAATGCGGAATGAACAGCTCCGGCGCCCAACCGAGTACGGAGCTTCGAAACGCGGGCGAAGCAACGCCGATGATCGTCACGGGATGATCGGCGACCGAGATCGTACGACCGAGCACCGCCGAGTCTCCGGCGAACCGACGTTGCCAGAACGCGTAGCTGATCACGACGACCGGCGGCGCGGCGGCATCGCGGTCATCGCTGTCGAAGGCACGGCCCGTTGCCATCGTAACGCCGAGCGCCGGGAAGAAGCCGCGCGTGACGAACGATGCGCGAGCGCGTTCGGCGTCCGCATTGGTGGCCGGCCTGAAAGACATCACCTGATATCGCTCGCCGACGATGTAGTCGAAGGAGACGGCGTGGTCGCGAAGCCAAGACAGCTCTTCCCACTGAAAGGGGCTGTGATGGTTCTGGTAGACGCGAACCAGTCGATCGGCGTTGGCCCCGGGAATTGGCCGGAGCAGCAGCGCGTTCACGACGGAGAACATCGTCGCGTTCGCGGCGATGCCGAGGGCGATCGAGATGGTCGCAACGACGAGGAACGCCGGACTGCGACGCAGTCCACGCGCGGCGTACCGAACGTCTTGCACGACCGTTTCGAGAATGGCCAAACGACCTCGCTGGGTGGAATACCGTTGATCGAGATGCTGGACGACCTCTCGAACGCGTGAGACATCGCCAAAGCGGCGCGCCGCCTCGACGCGTGCCGCTTCGCGAGACATGCCGCGCGCGACCAGGTCTTCGATGGACGACTCGAGGTGATCGCGCAGCTCGTCGTCGAGATCCGCGGCCGGATTCGGGCGGAGGAAGCGAAGGTAGCGCCGCCAGGCCGGCTCGCGCGTCTGCGAATGGTCTTCGTCGCGTCGCATGGTTCGCTCAGGCTCGGCGTGGCTCGGCGTACAAGACCTTTCCGACGGCGTCGACGAGCCGTTCCCAGCTCTCGGTGCGCGCGCGGAGCATGCGACGGCCGAGTGGGGTGAGACGATAGTACTTCGCGCGGCGATTGTTCTCGCTCACGCCCCACTCGGCGGCGATCCATTCGCGGTGTTCCATCCGGTGCAGCGCCGGGTATAGCGCGCCCTCTTCGACCTCGATCCCGCCGGCCGTCGCCTCGCGCACGAAGCGTGCGATCCCGTAGCCGTTCATCGGGCCTTGAGACAACGTCTTGAGAATGAGCACGTTCAGTGTGCCCTGGATCAGATCAACGTCTCGGTCGGCCGCCACCGGCCCTCCCATAGTACCGTGAGGGGACTAGGATACCTTCCCTAGTACGGTTAGGGCAACAACGGGGTTTCAATCGGCGACTCGGCGACTCGGCGGCTCGCTTACGGTCCGACGCTCAGGATCCCGATTGCGCCCTTTTGGCCGTGGCCAAAACCGTGGTTTACGAACGGGAATTCGCCGGGAACTTCGCAGACGAGCTCGTACACCATGCCGCCGCCCGGCGGCACACTGAACGTCTGCACGCCGACCAACGGGCTCGCCGGCGGCGCGCCGATGTAGACACGGTCGAACTGCTCGCCGACGATGTGGAAGTTGCACGGATGCGACGGTCCGGCGCTCACGACCCAGAAGCGCACACGATCTCCGACTTTGACGCGGATCGGATCCTTGATGTATTGGCTTGGGCGTCCGTTGAAGGCGACGAAATCCGGGAGCATGTTCAACATCTTTTGATAGTCGGATGCGCGGAGTCCGTTGGCCGCGTCAGACAAATAGTACTCGTTCTGCACGAGCACGAATTCTTTCGCCGGCGGAAGCGGCTCGCGCGGCGAAACAATGATCGCGCCGAACATCCCCGAACCGATGTGCATGAGTACGGGCGCCGTGCCGCAGTGATACATGTAGGCGCCGGCGTACTTTGGCTTGAAGGTGAAGCTCACCGACTGACCCTTGGACACCGATCGGAAGGCTTGCTTCGGATCGATTTGCGCGGCGTGGAAATCCATCGAGTGGGGAATGTCAGCGTCGTTCGTGAGCGTGAACTCGACGGTATCGCCGACACGACAATGCACGAATGGACCGGGGATGTCCCCCTCGAAGGTCCAGCCGGCAATTACGGTGTCGTCGGAAATGCGAACCGGCGCCTCGCGCGCATGCCAGCTCAGTTGAACCCGGCCGGTCGTTGACGCCGGAGGCAAAGTCGGATCGACTCGCCGATAAGGCACGGTCTGCGCACCTTGTGTCGCCGAGCCGGTGGCCGACGTGCCGGCGCGGTGCTCGCTCTTCAGGACGGCCGAGTCGAGCCGGCTATCAGAGTTGTGTGGCTGGCGCGGCTCGCCGCGACCCGCTGTGCTCGCAGCGCGCTGTGAATCGGAGCGAGTCTGCTGTCCGCTCGGGGAACAGGCGACAAGCGCCGCTCCCGCCGCGGGTATCGCCAACGAGAGCGCCGATGCGCGGCTGAGAAAGGTGCGGCGATCGGTCAATTCGGCGTCGCCAAGGCTTCGATCCAGTTCGTCGGTCACGGCGGCACTCCGGGCGTGGTCGCGGCAGGCTGCAAGTTTTTGAATCGCGCGGTTCGGCGCAGCCGCCGTACCGCCGAGCCTATTCGCTGGCCTCTTCCGCCGCGTCGCCGTGCTTCACGATGTCGCCGGTCTTGAACAGGATGCCCTTCAGCGTCTCTCGCCACTTCGGCTTCTGGCGTAGCAAGAACTCCAGATCCATCCCGAAGTGCTTCATCTCTTCGTGCTGAGCGTTGCGCATGATGGCGACCGCGTCCTTGTTCTTCTCGAGCGCGAGGCGCTGCTCGTACCAGCCAATCGCCTCGGCTTCTTCAGTCAGCGACGCAATCATGCGCGCGAACGTCCGACTCGCCTCCGGAAGTTCTTCCGGAGGCTCATGGTATTGGTCGAAACCCAAGGATCATTCCTCGCGAAGTGCCACGTTCGGATCGAGTCCAGCCGCGCGTCTGGCGGGCACAAAGCACGCCAGGCTGGCGATGATCACGAACAGGATGGCGATCGCGGCGTACGTCAGGGGATCGGTCGGCTTGATCGAGACCAACATGTCGGCCTTCTGCATCACGCTGGTCAGGGCCAGCGCCGCCATCAAGCCCGTCGCAATTCCGATCGCGCTGAGTCTCAATCCCTGACCGATCATGAGACGGAAGATGCTGTCACCCGTCGCGCCGAACGCCAGGCGAACGCCGATCTCGGCCGTGCGCTGACGGACCGTGGTCGATAGAACGCCGTAGAGACCGATCGCCGCCAACACCGCCGCCACGACGGCGAAAACGGCGATGAGCACGAGCGAGAAGCGGGTCGGCGCCATCGCGCGATCGATGTAATCGCTCATCGGCTTGAGCTCGCCGACGGGAACCAGCGGATCTACGTCGGCCACCGCCCGACGCACTTCGGGGGCGAGGCGCGCTGGATCTCCGTTGGTCCGAACGGCCCATCGATTCGCAGCGCCGAAACCGAACATCCCTTCCGGAAGAAATGCCGCCTCGCGACCAGGAGACGAAAGGGTGAGATGACGCACGTGGTCAACGACACCGATGACCTGATACATCTGGGCTTCGGGGGTCGTAATCCGCGAGAACATCTGCTTGCCGATGATCGATTGCGGGGTCTGACCGGGAAACGCCTTCGCCGCGAGATCGCGATCGATTATGATGGCGCGCGAGCTCGTGTCGTTCTCGGCGGCGTTGAACGTTCGGCCCGCGATGATTCTGACGTGCATCGCTTGGAAGAAATTCGGCCGAATGATGTGGGTCGTCGCTTGCTGGAAAAGCGACGGATCGTTCTGCGCCGCTACCGGGCCCCAGCGCATGTTCGCGTCCTGGCCGTCGAGCGGAAGCGGCGATCCCGCCGTTACGCC
>DATLPC010000155.1:0-42998 GCA_035535975.1 Gemmatimonadaceae bacterium
GGCGGAGAGCGATTCCGCCGTTATGGCTTACGCAATCGCGATTGCCATCCCTGCACGAGCGTCAGGTCGTACGTGCCGGGATCGGGCGGAGTTTGCACGAGGAACCGATCGCCCTTCGGAGTGACGTCGAACCGCGTGTCGGTGAACGGATCATTGCCGAAGGGCTCGGCGTTGACGACGCGCGCCGACACAGCGTGCGGCTCGCCGATGACCGGCGACTCTTTGAGGTCGATGGACACCGAGGTAATGCGGCCGTCACCGCCGATGAAGAAGAGCTCGCGTCCATCGGCGCGCCATCGTGGACTGCCGCCGCCGTCTTTCGACACGCGGAGCGGCGTCGTGCTCCCTCCGACCGGACCGAGATAGATCTCGCGTCTCCCCGTTGCATCGGACTCCCACGCGATCCACTTGGAGTCGTTGGAGACACGCGCGCCGAAAATGTTGCCCGGTCCGGTCGGTACATGCTCGACGCGCGACGTCGCCATCACGTAGCGCCAGAGCTCCCACTGCGGACGCGTGGCGGATGGCTCGCGAATATAGAAGATGGCAGAGTTGTCGGGTGCCCAGTCGGTGGGGTCGGCCCACGCCGGGTCGTCGTTCGCTTTGAAAACCCGCTCCGCCGTTCGTCCGTCCACCGGAATGTTGGAGATGTCCGGTCCATCAACCGTCGCGATCGCGCGATCGTCGGGCGACCAGACGGGCGGCCAGGGCGCGGGCACCTTCGTGGGAACCCGAACGGCGACGTCCCGCTCGGGATCGCCGAGCCACAGCCCGTCACCCGCGAAGGCGACACGACGACCGTCGTGTGATATACGAAATGTGAAGTTGAGCCCCGCGGCGGAAATCGGCGTCGTTCGCCCGGTGGAACGGTCGAGCCAGAACACCGACTTCTTCATACGCTCGCTCGGTGACGCCGGCACTTGTCGCGCGACGAGGAAATCGCGCGTCGCGCTGAACACCGGAAGCTCACCAGGTCGGTCGACGCGTGGACTCACTGGAACTGGTTGACCGGTCAGCGCGAGACGGCCCAAGTCGAACGGCTGCGCGAACAGCGTTGCCGGCTGTCCAAGCGCGACCTTGTCCGTGGTCTGAAAGAACAGCAGCGTGCCCGGCGCGACGTAGATCGGGTGAGTGATGCCCTCTGCTATCGTGCTGACCGATCCTGTCCCGACGTCGCCGACGAGCGCCATGGACTTGTGACCGTCGCGGCCCGGCCGCCAAAAGAGGAATCGGTGCCCGTCGGGGAGGAACGACGGCCAACGATCGTCCTTCTGCGACCCGACGAATGGTTTGGGCGTTCCGCCGCTCGCCGCCACGGTCCACAAGCCGTTGAAGAACGGATCATAGACGATCGTGCCGTTCGCGGCCCACGCGCCCGGGGCGCTCGGGTTGGGCGCCGGCGCGAGCGCACGAATCGACCCAGTCGAGAGCGAGACGACGCGAAGCGATCCAGCGGCGAAGAATCCGATCTCCGATCCATCCGGCGACCAGAATGGCAAATGCGCGCCGCGCGTTTCGGCGAGCGGCTTCGCGCTTCCGTCGCTCATCCGACGAATCCAGATGCGTCCGCCGTCGACGGCCGTGCTGCTGACGAACGCGAGCGCGGTTCCGTCAGGCGAAAGAGCGATCTCGCGGAGCTCGGATGGAGCGTCGGCGGGAGCGGCAATCGTCGACGTCACGAGTGGGAGCGGGGCGGATAGATCGACGCGTCGCGCGAAAAGGATTCCGGCGAGCACGATGGCGAGGATCGATGAGGCGATCGTCGCTTCGCGCCACCATGTCTTTGGCGCACGAGCGGTCGGCCGCGGCATGTGCCCTTCACCACTCAACGCGGCGCTAAATTCTCGCGCCGACGCAAATCGATCGGCGGGGAGCTTCTCGAGCGCGCGGAACACGGCCGCTTCGACATGTGCGGGGATCGATTTGCGCTGCGGCGTCATCGGCCGCGGTGCGTCAGCGAGCAGCCGGGTGACGATCGCTTGCATCGTCGGGCCGGTAAACGGCGGCTCCCCGACGAGCATCTCGTAGGTGATCGCGCCGAGCGCGTAGACGTCGGCGCGTGCATCGATGTGCCGTTCGCCCATCGCCTGCTCGGGCGACATGTACTGCGGCGTGCCGAGCGAGAGGCCAGTCTGCGTCATGCGCGGGCCGCCGGCCTGCTGCACCGCGAGCGCAATCCCAAAGTCGGCGACCATCGCGTGGCCGCCCTGGAGCAGGATGTTCTCGGGCTTGATGTCGCGATGCACGACGCCCTGTGCGTGCGCGTACTCGAGCGCGTCGGCGACTTCGCGCGCAATCCGAACGGCGTCGTCTATGGGAAGCTGACGCTCTCTCGTCAGACGATCGCGCAGCGACTCGCCTTCGACGAACGGCATCACATAGTAGAGCAGGCCGTCGCTTTCTCCCGAGTCGTGCAGCGGCACGACGTGCGGATGCTGGAGATTGGCGGTGGTCTTGATCTCGGCGAGGAACCGCTCACCGCCGAGCGCCGCGGCGAGCTCGGGCTCGAGCACTTTGACAGCGACTTTCCGGTGGTGGCGAAGGTCGCGCGCCAGGTACACGGTGGCCATGCCGCCGTGTCCTAGCTCTCGATCGATCTCGTACCGGCCGGCGAGGGCGGATGACAATTGGGCGAGACGTTCCACCGGCGAGAATGTGTCGCGCGCTCTGAGCCCGCGCCACCCATGCACTAGCCGGCGCGCGCTCGATGCCGGAGCGAGACTACATCAGCGCGCTGGGCCGCGCTGGTATTCGTCATCACTGACCTTCTCGAGCCACTCGACGACTTTTCCATCGCGCGCCTCGGCCACCGCGATGTGCTGCATCGCGGCGGCTGCTGATGCGCCGTGCCAGTGTTTTTCACCCGGCTCGAAGTAGACGATGTCGCCCGGGCGGATTTCCTCGACCGGTCCACCCTCGCGCTGCGCCCAGCCGAGGCCGAAGGTTACGAACAGCGTCTGGCCAAGTGGGTGGGTGTGCCACGCCGTGCGCGCACCGGGTTCGAACGTGACCGTTGCGCCGCCGACTCGCGCCGGGGCGTCCGCCTGAAATGGAGCATCGATGCGGACCGTTCCAGTGAACCACTCGCTCGGCCCCTTTGCCGAAGGCTTCGAACCGCCTCTCGTGATCTTCATGCTCGGCTCCTGTGGCGTTCAGGCCACTGCGATCGCGGTGATTTGCAAAAACCGAATCGGGGCGAGGGGCTGACGCGTCCGACAACGCTCCTCCGCTTCCAAACAATGAACGGAGGGGACACCCAATGCCTCGTCGCGCGACTTCATGGAACACCCCGGACTGCGTTTGAAGACCGTGATGACAGGATTCTGACTGGCATAATGCAATACAGCCCTCGATAACGGTTCGCACCGGGCAACTACTTCCGCATCACGTAGGCCCAAAGGCCTATGTCCCCTCCATGAGGCCGGTCGCATATTGACCGCCCTTTCGCGCATTTCTGCAACAAGCCCGCGACGCCGCGGGGACCCCAATGCCAACTTCCACAGTCCTCGCCTCATCGCTGCTTGTCACGCCGGACGACTCGGCGCAGGAGTAGCGCTCCGCTACTCGACAACTGAGGTGGGGACATGCAACCGACAGACGAAGCAACGGCCGGCCTACGCCGCGGCCGGTACGCGTCGTGGCGCACCGCGGCGACGGTGTGCGCGATCGCGACGCTGATTTCGTGCGGCTCCGACCACACGACCGCGCCCCGATCCGGAATCATCGCGCCGACACTGGCGGCGAAGCAGCTCGGACTGAGCTCCGCCTTTGATTCCTTCCTCTTCCTCCCCTTCACGCGCGACGTTCAGGGCGCGAACGATCAACCCGCCCAGGTCGATCTGAACGGATTCACGCGCGCCGACAACGTCACCGGAAAACTCGGCGTTGCCTGGACGTGGGACGACATCAATTCGTGGACCGGCACAGGCCAAACCGGCGACGCCTGCGCGCTGTTCGATACCGATAATCCGTCGAACGGCAAAGCGAACTACGCGATCTGCGTTCGCATCACCAATGATGCCTCCGGCGCAAACGTCTTTCAGCTGTCGCCGGGGTCGCCGATCATCTATAGTTGCGGCGACGATAAGACCGATCGCTGCTCCCAGCCCGCGACGGCAATCGCGCTCGGCTCGACGACGTGCGAAGTCGTGAAGACCACGGATCTGTTTCCCGGAGTAGGCGACGACGGACAGGACGTCCTCGCGGCATGCTCGATCGATCTCGCGGCGATCGGGAACGCATCCAAGGCGAACATTCTCAACGTATGCTCGTTCCCCTCGGGCGCGCCGAACAGCAACGCGTTCGACTGCATCGTCACGCCGGGCGCCGCGTTCATTCGGATCGTGAAGAAGACGACCCCCGACGCGAGCGGTAAGACCTTCAGCTTCACGCTGAACCCCGCGGCGTCCGACAATTCGACGAGCTTCAGCGTCACCGACAACGCCGCCGGCGACGAAACCACAGCCTTGATTCCAGTGTCGCCGGGCACGTTCAGTCTCACCGAGACTTCGATTCCTACCGGCTGGACACTGCAAGCCGCGGCATGCGTACGCGGCGGCAGCACGTCGACCGGCACGAAGAGCGGCAACGCGGTAACCGGGATCGGCACGACCATCGGCGAGACGACGGTTTGCACGTTCGAGAACATCGTCGCCGGTCCGAGTCTCACGGTCACGAAGACGCCGAGCCCGACCTCCGTGCCCGAGACCGGCGGCAACGTCACCTTCTCGGTCGTTGTCACGAACACGACGGCGACATCGGTCAGCCTCACGACGCTGAGCGACGACAAGTTCGGTGACCTGAATGGCGTGGGAACCTGTGCCGTGCCGCAAACGATCGCCGTGTCGGGGACCTACTCGTGTTCGTTCCAGAAGACGTTGCCCGCGGCGACGGCCGGCGCGACACACAAGGACACGGTGAGCGCGACCGTGACGAATCCTGGCGGGAGCGCGACGGGAAAGGCCGGCGCGACCGTGACCTACTCCGACGTCGCACCGACGCTGACGGTGGACAAGTCGGTGAGTCCGACGAGCGTGCCGGAGAGCGGCGGCGACCCGACGTACACCGTGGTCGTCACCAACAATTCGGCCGAAGCGGTCACACTCACCACGCTCAGCGATGACAAGTTCGGGAATCTGAATGGCAAGGGAACCTGCGTGACGGGCGGCTCGATCGCACCGGCGGGGAACTACACGTGCACCTTCACGGCGCACGTCGCCGGTAACGCAGGTACGACGCACAAGAATACCGTCACCGCGACGGTGACCGACGACGACGGCACGAGTGCCTCGAAGACTGACGACGCTACGGTGACGTTCACCGACGTGCTGCCGACGGTAACGGTCGTGAAGACGGCAAGCCCGACGAGTGTGCCGGAGACCGGTGGAAGCGTGACGTACACCGTCGACGTGACCAACACGTCGTTCGAGGCAGTGACGCTCACGACCCTGTCCGACGACAAGTTTGGGAATTTGAATAACACGGGCACGTGCGTGACCGGGGTTTCGATCGCGGCGGGAGCAACCAAGACGTGCACGTTCTCGAAGACCGTCACCGGCAATGTCGGGACGAGTCACGTGAACACGGTGACCGCCACCGTGACGGACAACGACGGCAGCACCGCCAGCGGCCACGACGACGCGACCGTCAGCTTCACCAATGTGCCGCCGACGTTGACGGTGACCAAAACGCCGAGCCCCACGAGCGTACCGGAGACCGGCGGCAGCGTGACGTTCACGGTGAACGTGCACAACACATCTGCCGAAGCCGTGACGCTGACCGCGCTCAGCGACGATAAGTTCGGCGCGCTTGGCGGCCAAGGAAATTGTGCGCTCAACAGCTCGATCGCCGCCGGCGGCAACTACCAATGCGCGTTCAGCAAGACGCTGTCGGGGAACGCCGGCACGACGCACAAGGATACCGTCACCGCTACGGTGCAAGACGACGACAACTCGAGCGCCAGCGCCAAAGCCGGGGCGACGGTGACGTTCACCAACGTCAACCCGAACATCTCGGTCACCAAGACGGCGAACCCGACGTCGATCAACACGCTCGCCAGCGGCGATCTCGTGTTCACCGCCGACCGCACCTACACGACCGTCGTGACGCCGTCGCAGAATTTCAACTTCTCATCGCCGACGTGCGACGACGCCGGGCCGAACGATCAGCCGGCGCAGGTGGATCTCAACTGCTTCAACCGGGCCGACAACCTGGCGGGCAAGCTGGGCGTGCGGTGGTCGTGGGATGACATCAACTCGTGGGGCGGCACCGGCCAGACGGGCGACGCCTGCGCGTTGATCGACACCGACAACGACGGCAACGCCAACATCGCCGTCTGTGCCCGGATCAGTAATAATCCTGACGGCAGCGTGTATCAGGTCGGCGGCGCCGGCGCGGCCGACGTCTACATCTGCAACGACACAAAGATCGACCGCTGCGGCAAGCAGGTCACCCAGGTGACCGGCGCGAACAAAGGCACCACGACGTGCAGCATCAGCGTCGTGTCTCCCGATCAACTCGCCGGCGGCGAGGATGGCGCGGACGTCGTCGCAACCTGCTCGATCGATCTCGCGATGCAGGGTCTCTCCGGCACGACGAGCCGTGATCTGCTCAACGTGTGCTCGTTCCCGTCCGGTGAGCCGAACAGCAATCCGTTCGACTGCGTCGTGACGCCGGGCGTCGCGTTCATTCAGATCGTGAAAGCCACCGACGTGACCACGTCGAAGTTCTTCGGCTTCACGATGGCCGGCGCGTCGACGAATGGAACATCGAAGTACGCAGTGCAGTCGGGCGCGACGACCGAGCTGCTCCCCGTCACGCCGGGCACGAACTACTCGATCACGGAAACGATGCCCGGCGGATGGACGCTGCAGAGCGTCTCGTGCACGGTGGACGGCGTATCGACCGGCACGCCCACGGTCGCCCAGAACAAGATCACCGGGATCACGACGAAGACCGGCCAGACGACGGTGTGCACATTCAACAACACCGGTCTGTTGAGCGGCGACGTGACGTACACGATCACCATAAACAATCTCACGGCCGAGGCGGTGAGTTTGTTCTCGCTCAACGACGACAAGTTCGGCAACCTGAACGGCGTCGGCACCTGCGCGACCGGCGGAACGATCGCGGGCAGCGGAAGCTACACCTGCTCGTTCACGAAGACGCTGACCGGCGCCGCCGGGACGTCGCATACGAATATCGTTACAGCGGTCGCGAAAGATGACGAAGCAAACAGCGTCACCAAGACCGGCACTACCACGGTGAGCTTCGTCGCGCCGCCGTGACGCGCTTGATCGAGCAGCCCGCGCCCGGTTGTTGCCGGCGCGGGCCCTGCTCGTGCCGTTACGGCCGACGCGAGCGCAATTGGCCGAGAATCGCCGGGACGCCGGTGATTGAGCCGACGCGGTTGCCTTCGGGGCCGAGGAATCTGAAGTGGAGGGCGCCGAGACCGTTGGGACCGCCATCGGTGCTGGCGGCGGCGCCCCGACCGCGTCCACCGCGTTGGGCTGAGGCTGGGGCGGCGAACGCCGCAATGAGCGCCAGAAGGGCGATCGAATACATGGTCGTCGGACGCATCGGCTGCGACGGGTGTTGGTCGACGCTGACATTCTGCGCGCGTGGTCGCTACCGACGCAAGCAGCCGGACGCCTTGGCGTGCTCCCGCCCGCCCACCTAACCCCGTGATGTCACAGCTCGCGACCGGCCCAAAGATTAGAATGCTCTAATCTTCGACAGGCCGATGGCGATGACGGTTATCATCGTCGCGTGTTGACAGTTTGGCTCGGGCGTCCAATAATGTGGGCCCACTCCGCTCACCCACGGTTGGCCACACCCCCGCACGTATGCACCACGCTCCGTCGGCCCCGGTATCGGCGTCCGCCTTTTCCCTTTCGGTTGACTCGGCAGCGACGCGATTCGGAGAAGAACCAGCGCGCGTCCTCGTGGCGAGCGACATCCGCCTGTTCCGCGAGGCGCTCGCCGAGAGCCTGTCACACTACTCGGAGTTGGCGCTCATCGGAACGGTGGACTCGTGCGATCGCATCGTCGAGGCGATCGCCGAGCAACCTATCGACATCGTCGTCTTCGATGCGTCCATGGTCGGCGTGCTCGCGTTGGTGCGCCGGTTCACGCTAACCGATCCGCGCCGAAAGTTCGTTGCCGTGGCTGTAACGGAGCTGGCCGACGACGTCATTGCCTGTGCCGAGGCGGGCGTCTCAGCGTACGTGCCGCGCGACGGCTCAGTCGATTTGTTGGTCTCGACGCTCGACCACGTGCGGCGTGGCGAGCTGCTCTGTTCGCCACTCGTAGCCGCGTCGCTTTTCCGCCGCCTTGCCGCCATGGCCGCGGTTCAGCCCCGAAACGACCTGCCCAGCGGCGGCGGGCTTACCCAGCGGGAGGTCGAGATCGTCGGGCTATTGGCGCGCGGACTTTCCAATAAGGAGATCGCCGGCGCGCTCAACATCGAGGTGGCAACGGTCAAGAACCACGTCCACAACATCCTCGAGAAACTCCATGTCAAGCGGCGGAGCGAGGCGGCGGCTCGCCTGTTGTCCACCTCCGCCTACGGCCGGGTTTAGTCGCGACTAGCTCCGCGTCTGAATCCAAGTTGTATCCATGGGTCTATGTTCGGAGGCGACGGGTAGGCCGACTTTGGCGTGGTGTCCTCCGTGCGCGTCGAGTCGGCAGCTTCCACGGTTGCTTCGTCGCGGGCCGCCTGGCTCGGCCGCGTCTTCGCGCTTTCGGCTCGTGCCAACGAACTGCTCCGCCGCATCGGTGACGGCGAACGACCCATTCATGCCGCCGACAGTGGCGAGGCGCCGGCCGCGGAGCTGATCGAACGCGGTTTAGCGACGGTCTTCGACGGCCGCGTCGAGCTGTCGGCGCGCATTCGTCGCTACCTCGACGGCGACGATCGGCTCGATCCGGGGCTCGGCTCGTTCGTCGAGCTGCGTTACCCGGGCCACACGCACAGCGACGCACACCCCGACGAGGCGCGCGCTCTGTCGCGTCTCGCACGGACACGCATCGGCGAAACCAAATCGCTTCGCGTCCACTTGTCGGGACCGCGCGGAGTGGGTCGCCGGCATCTCGCTACTGCCGTCGCCGGATCACTCGGCGTTCCGATTGTCATCGTAGATCTCACGCGCGCCCCGCCGATACTGCCGGATCCGCGAGAGCTGCTGCTCGAGGCGTGGCTGCGCGACGCCGTTCTCTACGTCGACGGCGTCGAATCGCTGCACGACGCCGGGCGGCACGCCGACGTTGATCGCATCCTCGAGGCGCTGCGGCGTGACGACGGCATCACGTTCATCGCCAGCGAGCGAGGCACGACGCTCGGCGAGCTCGCGCCCGAATTCATCGCCGTCCCCCTCGATCTGCCCGGCGCCGAGCGCCGGGAAGCGGTGTGGCAGGACGCGCTGACGGACCACGGCATCGCGCCCGATCTCGTCGACGTCGCGGTGACAGCCGAGCGGTATCGATTGGTGCCGTCACAGATCATCACCGCGGCGACCGAAGCGCGAGGTCGCCTCGATTGGGCTCTCGCGCGTCAGCTACCGATGACGGCGACGAGTGCCGTCTACGCGTCGGCGCGGGCGCGCTCGAGCGACGACCTCGCCGCGCTCGCGACGCGCGTCGTCACGAAGATTCCGTGGGAGCGCCTGATCGTCCCCACGGAGACTTTGGCGCAGTTGCACGAGCTGCACGACCGTGTCGCCGCGCGTCGCGTCGTGCTCGAGCAGTGGGGTTTCGCCGGCCATTTGCAAAACGGTCTGGCGCCGACCGCTCTTTTCTACGGCCCCGCGGGCACGGGGAAGTCTACCGGTGCGGCGGCAATCGCCCATGCCCTGGAGCTCGATCTCTTCCGGGTAAACTTGGCGTCGGTGGTGAGCAAGTACGTTGGAGAGACGGAGAAGAATTTGGATCGTGTCTTCTCCGCCGCCGAGCGATCGAACGCTGTGCTGCTCTTCGACGAGGCCGACGCGCTGTTTGGAAAGCGATCGGAGGTCAAAGACGCGCACGACCGGTACGCGAATGTCGAGATCAGTTATCTGCTGCAGCGAATGGAGTCGTACGATAGCGGCGGTGCGGCAATACTCTCAACCAATTTGCGCGGTCATCTGGACGAGGCGTTCACGCGGCGACTCGCGTTCATCGTGCACTTTCCTCATCCCGACGTCGCGCAGCGTGAGGCACTCTGGCGCACCATTTGGCCTCCCGACGCGCCAGTCGATGACGACATCGACTTCGCCCAATTGGCGCGCGCTTTTCCGCTGACGGGCGGCAACATCAAGAACGTCGCGCTCGCCGCGGCGTTCGCCGCTGGAGTCGAGACCACGAGGCGCCGGGCGTCGATCGGGCTGCGTCATGCGTTACACGGCATCCGGCGCGAGTACGCGAAAATGGGCAAGGATATGCAGCCCGACGAGCTCGAGCAGGCGTGGGCGGCGGCCGCTTCGCCGGGTAATCGCTGAGATGGCGGCGCGAACGAAGTCGGAGCGTAAACCGCAGCCGCAGATCGCGATGGTGAAGATGTACGAAGTCACCATCGACGGTCAGAAAAAGCGCTTGACCGAAGCCGAGTATCAGGCGCAGTTCGAGCGCGCCAAGAAGAACCTCATCCTCAAGTTCAATCTCATACAAAGCGAGGCGAGCTCGAATCGGCAGGACCACAAGAAATGGATGGATGAGGTGCACGGCAAGCATTGGTATAGCGTCGGCACGATCAGCGACATCGTCGGCGACGCGCTGCCGCCGCCGGATTCGATCTGGACGCGCCCGAACGCGGCGGTGACCAACGGGCTGCGTGCGGCAAACGAAGGGAAGCTCGAGGTCGCGGCGCGGCAGCTCAAGCTGGCAAACGACACGCTGCGCGAAGTGAAACACGAGTGGAACAGCTACCTGCAGAAGACAATTTCCGGCGCCGAGTCGACGCAGGGAGCGTTGGAGATAACGCGCGACGTGTCGTTCGCGATCGCGCTCAGCGCGGCGGCGATCGTCGCCGCTCCTGTCGTTGCCGGCGCCGCGGGAACGGCGTTCGCCGGCGCCGGCCTCACGGGTGCCGGCTTGACCGCGGCGACGACCGCGACGACCGCGGTTGCGATCACCGCGGGCGGAGGTGTTGCGGGCGGCGTCCTTCGCGGCGGCAGCAATCTGGCCGGTCAAGCCGTGGCCGGTGGTCCGATCAGTATGAAGCAGCTCAAGAAAGAGACGTGGGAAGGTGTGAAGCACGGCGCCGTCGATGCCGGAAGCACGTTCGTCGGAGGCGCGGCGGGTGAGCTGTTGGGCGCGGGTGCGAAGGGCATCAGTCTCACATCACGGGTCATCCGCGGCGCCGGCGCCGGCATTGCCGGCGGCGGGTTTGGCGGTGGACTCGGCGCCACGCTCGAGGGAAAGAGTGCCGGCGAGATCGTCGACGACACGCTCACCGGCGCCGCATCCGGACTCGTCGGCGGCGGCATCGGCTCCGGCGTGTCGCACGTGATCCCGAATGCACCGAAGCTGGTGCAGAGCGTCGCTGGAGCAACGGTCGGATCCGGTGTTGCCGCGGGCCAGGCATATCTGTCCGGAGCGTCGCCGGAAGAGATCAAGAAGGCCGCGGTCGTCGCCGGCATTCAGGGATTCGCGACGAGCCAAGCGGGCCACGAGGGCGGATTCGGTCTCGGGGAAGGCGGCGCCGAGTTGCAGCAGCGCACTCAGAATCAGCGCGCCGCGCTGGCGGCTCAACCTCCGGCGATACGAGAGGCCCAACCGCAGACACACCAGCAGGAACCGCAGTCGCCGGTTGAGCAGAGCGTCCCGCATCAGCAAGACGCAACGCCGCAGCAAGCGACGCCTCAGGTGCAAGACCAGGTCGCGCCGGAACAGCTGCATGCGCCCAACGAAATGCAGCAAACACCGGTGCTCGAGCAATCGCAGCAGTCGGGGGTCGAGGAAACGCCGCAATCACAGCAGCAATCGGCGCCCGCGCCGGAGCCAGTCCAACAAACCGAAGCCCAGCCGGCATCGAAGCAGGACTCGCAGCCTTCACCGAAGGAGGAAGCTCCGCAGGTTCAATCGAAATCAGAGGATGCCAAGAGTCAGTCCGCGCCGGAGCCGGCCTCACCGCAGTCCGTGGCGGCCGAGAAAGCCGCGAAGACTACGCCCAAAGTGGAGGATCGTTCTGAGAACTTCTTCCCCGACCGCGCCGAGATCGAGCAGCACGTGGAGAACATGTTCGGCCCGATGGAAGGAAAACAGGACGTTCCCACGGGCGTGGACTCGTCCAAAGTGAAGGGTCGGAAGATCGAGGACATCCGAGTCAAGAAGGGGAAAGTCAATGCGACGGGAGAAGTCGAGCGACCCGGACCGCGCAAGGCAGACATGGAGGACATTCAGAGACTGCCCAACGAAACTGGTCGTCAGGCTGTTGCGCGTGTGAACAAAGTCATCTCCAAGGCGATTTCCGAGACGCCCTTAGCGGCGGCTTGGGAGCAAGCACGCGCCAAAGTGCTCGGCGGGCAAACGGTAGAGAGCCTCGGCAGGCAAGGGACGCTCGACGCGTACAAGAGTGCGCAGAAGGAATTTTGGAAGGCTGTTCGCGCCGATCCGGCCGCCGTTCAGTTCTTGCAGGACTCCGGATTCACGCTTCCGCCGGGCGAAGGCGCGGCGTTGTTGAATGTCAATCCGCCGAAAGCGGGTCAACAGCCGTTGGCCGTCGAAGAGCGCCGAATCAGCCTCGATCACAGCGTCGAGAAGGCGATCGGCCAAAACTGGAAGAAGGCGCTCGACGGGGACAACCTCGTCTTCGAGTTCCACCGCAACAACAGCTATCGCGACTCGACGCAACGCGCACTGAAGATCGGCGCGTATGCGCCGAAGACGCCGTGATCCACGCGACGATCTAGATCCTCGCGTGAACCCGAATTGAGTCCGGCGCTCTATTTCTCGCCGTCCAATCCTGCCCGACTTTGCGTCCGTCTCTTTGAGAGCACTCGACGACGGTGCATCGCATCCGCCTGCTGCTCGCTGGTCCGCAGCTCATCGTAGATCTGATCGATCGACTCATCGGGAAAGTGCCAGACTTCGACATCGTGGACAAAGTGCCCGTCGATCAGGGTCTGGCACGGCGCGCGCGGACGCTTCGAGCCGACGTCGTGTTGGCGGGCGCGAGCGACGACATGCCCGCCACCCGCATCGACGACGTGCTCTTCGAGCTGCCCAACCTCAAGCTCCTCACCCTCGCCCCCGACTGGGCGTCGGCGACGCTGTACGAGCTGCGTCCGCATGCGACGCTCGTGCCCGGATTGTCGCGTGAGGCGCTCGTCGACGCCATCCACTCTGCGGTGTCGGTGACGTCGTCACAGCAGCGATCGACGACCGACGCGCCGTGATCGCGCATGCTCAACCTCCTCGACGAGACCATCCGCACACTGCTGGATTCCAAGTGGGGAGCGGGTCCACCCGCGAAGCCGGAATTCTTCTTCACTGTGCCGAACGAGAAGTGGCAGGCGGACGTCACGACGAACGGCGCGAAGATGCGGCTCAACATCTATATGTACGAGATGCGGGAGAACCGCGACTGGCGCCGCGCGCCTCTCGACCCGACGCCGCTCCCGCTGCCCGATCGCCGCGTCGTGTTCTCGAGGCCCCCTGTCTATCTCGATTGCCACTTCCTGATCTCGGCGTGGAGCCCCGCCGAGGACTCGACCCTGCTCAATCCGATCGAGGACGAGCACGCGACGCTCGCCCGCGCGCTGCGCATTCTCTACCAGAATCCCGAGGTCGTGCCGTCGGTGCTCGGCGTCAACGGAGCCGGTCCGGTGTTCGACGACGGCGCGGTCGTCCTCACCGTCGCGCCACCGGAGACGCCGCGTGTGCTCAACGATTTCTGGAGCACGATGAAGCTGCCCTGGCGCCCCGCGATCCAGCTCGTCGCGATGGCACCACTCGACCTCGTGACGGACTCCGCTCCGTCGACACGCGTCATCACGCTGATACAAAAACACGCATTCGTCGGCTCGCCACCCGGCGAAGAGTGGATTCAGATTGGCGGTTGGGTGGTCGATGGGAACAACGCCGACAAGCCGGTTCCCGGCGCGACGATTCGCCACGTCGACACCAGCCGCGTCGTCACCGCCGACGATGAAGGCCGCTGGGTCATGACGGGCCTGCAGGCCGGCAATCACACGTTCGTCGGAAGCGCCGCCGGCTTCGCGAACAACGACACTCACGGCGTCGCGGTGCCGAATGGACCGCTCGCGCAACACGTCTTCCGTCTCACCTGATCCGGAACTCACGGAGCCCGTCCCATGCCCCCCACGATCTACGAACACACGCCCGGCGTCTGGATCAACGAGGTTCGGTTGTCGCCGCCGCCCATCGCCGGTGTCAGCACGAGCATTGCCGCGTTCATCGGTCAGGCGCCAATCACAACGCGGTATCCGAACATCGCGCGCGCCGTGACGAGTTACGACCAGTTTCTCGTCGACTACGTGCTCGATCTCACCACGCCGGCGAACAACGCCAAGCGGAGCACCTCGCTGTCGCGGGCCGTCAAGGGATTCTTCCAGAACGGCGGACAGCGTTGCTGGATCGTGAACATCGGCACCGAGCTGGCGAACGACGTCAAGAACAACATCGGTCTGTTCGATCCGATCGACGAGATCGCGATCATCGCCGCGCCGGGCATCACCGGCAAGACGGTATATACCGCGCTGGCCGACCACACCGAGCCGCTCGGCGACCGCTTTGCGATCTACGATCCGGCCGGCAACGAATCGGCGGACCGTTCCAAGCTCCAGACCCCGGTCAGCACGCCGGGCGGTAAGCGACCAGTCGACTCACAATACGGCGCGTTCTACTACCCGCGCGTCGAAGTTCCGAAAGAGCTCGACAATGATCCCGACACCGAGTTCGTGGCGCCGAGCGGCCACATCGCGGGCATCTACGCACGGGTCGACACGACTCGCGGCGTCCATAAGGCCCCGGCCAACGAGGCTATTCGGGGCATCAGCGCCGTCGAGGATCGACTGACCGACGCCGATCAAGATTCGTTGAACAACAACGGCGTCAACATCCTTCGCGTTGCCCCGGACGGCCGCATCCTGGTCTGGGGGGCCCGCACGCTCACTATGTCGACGAACGGCGACAAGTCGTTCTTGCACGTGAGCACTCGTCGCTTCGTCAACTACGTCGAGGAGTCGCTCCAGGAAGGTTTGTCCTGGGCGGTGTTCGAACCCAACAATCTGCAGCTCCAAAAGCAGATCTCTCGCGCCGCGTCCGCCTTCCTCGATCGTGCTTGGGCGGATGGCGCTCTTTTCGGCGCGACGGCCGCCGAATCGTATTACGTGCGTTTTCCCGACGTCTTCAACCAGGACGCGGACCGCGCCCTCGGAAAACTCACCGTGGAAATCGGGCTGCGCGTCACGTATCCGGCCGAATTCATCATCATCCGCATCGGCCTGCTCATGCAGAGCGCCATTACCGCCTAGCTCACCGCGCGAGGATCGCCATGGCTCAACCAGGACAGCAACCCGTTTACTATCGCGCGTTTCAGTTTTCCGTCGAGATCGACGGCGTGATCGGCGCGCGCTTTCAAGAGGCCGGCGGCATCGACGCCACGATCGATGTCATCGAATACCGTGAGGGTGGTGATCGAACGTACGTCCGAAAACTTCCCGGCCTCACGAAGCATTCCAACCTCACGCTCAAGCGCGGATACACCGAGGATGGACGGCTGTTCGCGTGGTTCAAGGACGTGCTCGACGGCAGCGAGAAGATCCGCCGCAGCATCTCCATCGTGCAGCTCGATATGACCGGACAAGAGTTGACGCGTTGGAATCTATTCAACGCGTTTCCGGTGAAATACACCGCGCAGACATTTAACACCAAAACGAGCGAGCTCTCGATCGAATCCGTCGAGATCGCGTACGAACGTCTCGACCGCGCGTGAACCGCGCCTCGGAGTCTCTCATGTTTCAAACGGAATTCGCGTTCACGCTGCCGTGCGGATGGCTCGACGTCGACGGCAGCCTCCATCGCACAGGAACGATGCGTCGCGCGACGGCGGCCGACGAGGTGCTGCCGCTCGCCGATCCGCGCGTCGCGAAGAATGCCGCGTATCTCGTGGTCATTCTCCTCTCGCGCGTCGTGACGCGCATCGACGGTGTCGCGGAGGTCACGCCGAAAGTGATCGAAGGCTTGTTCGCCACCGATCTGGCCTACCTCCAAGCGCTGTACAACACCGTCAACGGACATCCCGACGGGCCGGCCGACGTCGTCTGCCCGCAATGCCAGCACCGCTTTTCCACGGAGCTCGTTGGCGCGGGGGGATAGTGGGCTACCCCCTGGACCAGCTGTACCGGGAGGTAGCCTACGTCGCGTATCACTTTCACTGGGAGCACGATCGCGTCATGACGCTCGAGCACGCCGATCGCCGCCGTTGGGTCAGCGAGATCGCGGACCTCAACCAGCGCGCGAGCGAATGATCGCCACGCATCGGACCGCGGAGAGCCGCTTGCCGCGCCGCCCCCGGCGTCTTGGCGTCGCCAACCCGGCGGCGTTCGCCGACGCGGTGATGGCTCGGCGCACGGCGCTCTCCACGGCGCGCGCGGCGCTGCCGATGCCGCTCGTCGCGTTCGCTCGCGTTTCGCCCGAGTCGGGCGCGTCGCGACAACTGCCGTCGGAAATGCAACTCACGTTCGCGCCGCGCCTCACCGTCGCGGTGTCGGTTCGCGAAGAGCGCCACCAGCACGTCACTCAGCTTCCCCTCGCCGCGACGACAGTCGTCTTCCCGCCGCCGGCGGAGCGACGCGCCGCTCACGCGGCGAGTCTCGTGGTCGCGCGCTTTCGAACGCGTGAGCGTCGCCGCGAGGTCGTGATGCTGCCGGCGAATGCCACGCTCGCCAGCGCTCCACCCGCCGGCACGGCCCGCGTGCTCGACATGCCTCTCATGTCGCGCCGCGCGAACGACGATTCCAAGCCGGCGTCCGCGGAGCCGCACGGGCCACGACTCATGGATCACATTGCCGCGCCCGTCGCGCCGACTCGTCCGCAAATTCCGCCGGCGGATCTCGCGCGGCTCACCGACACCGTGTTGCGATCGCTTGACCATCGCATCGCCGCCCAGCGCGAACGTCTCGGGAGGCGATGATCCATGGCCCTCGAGAAGGCGACGATCACGAACACCGATACCGGCGACCGCACGACGGTGATGTTCAACCCGGAGGAGTACACCCTTACCCGCGGCAATACATTCGCCGAGGTCGGTGTGCCGGGGCTGCGCTCCCCGCTGCTCCAATTCGTCCACGGCGCGCTGCAGACCCTCGAGATGGAGTTGCTCGTCGATACGCGCGAAGCGCACGGCGCCGGCACCACCGCCGGCCAGGACGTGCGCGAGATCACGCGGCGCATCACGAGTCTGCTCGACATCAATCCCGAGACGCATGCGCCGCCGGTCGCGCTGTTCACATGGGGGCAGCTCACGTTCCGCTGCGTCCTGACGCGCGCGACGCAACGCTTCATTCTTTTCCGCCCAGACGGTGTTCCGCTTCGCGCGCGTCTCACCGTTGCCTTTAGTGAGTACACGAACGCCGAACTCGAGTCGAAGGAGACAAAGCGTGAGACGGCCGACTACAGCAAGGCGTACGTCGTCACGCAAGGCGAGACGCTGAGCGACGTCGCCGGACGCGTGTACAAGAATGCTGAGCTCTGGCGCCCGATCGCCATCCGCAATGGCGTCGAAGATCCTCGCGTGCTCGCCGCCGGCATGCGACTCCTCGTCCCCACCTTGCCGTTCCGCGATCCCGAGACGGGCGAGGTCACCGCCTGACATGAGCGCGAGCGTCAGCCCCCTGCAGGCGCGCTACGCGCCCGATTTCAAGATCCGGATCAACGGCGACGATCTACCGAAAGCCGTGCGCTCTTCGGTCGGAAGCATTCGCTTTGAGGACGGCATGCAACGCGCCGATCGCGTCGAGATCTCCGTCGCCAACACCGAACTGCGTTTTCTCCAAAAGCACATTCGTGGACTCGGCTTCCAGCCGTTCCCGACCGCCGTTCGAATCGGCCCGGTGCAAGCCAGCGCGACACCGAGCGGCGTCTTCGACGTCACGAACACGCTCTCGCTCGCACTCGGCTACTCGCCCGGTTCTCTCACCGACGTCTTTCTGGGGGAGATCACGGGCGTGCAGGCAGCCTTTCCCTCGAGCGGGACGCCCACGTTGACGATTGTCGCGCACGATTATCTCCAGCGTCTGTCGCAGGGCAGCGCCGCGCGCGGCTTCGGGCCGATACCCGACTTCGTCGTTGCCGCGATTCTCGGGGCGGAGAACCTGCTCATGCCGATGATCGATCCCACGCTGGCTGCCGCGGCGTCGGCGATGTCCGCCGTCGGCATGATCTTCAGCGGCGCGGGAATCAAGCAGAAAGGCCAGACCGACCTCCAGCTCCTCGACGAGATCGCGCGACGCTACGACGCCGAGTACTGGGTAGAAGGCACCGTCCTGCACGTGTCGCGCTTCCTCAAGCAATACACGCCGAGTGTCACCCTCACGTGGGGCGAGTCGCTCATCGATTTCTCGCCGCAGGTGAGCACCGTTGGATCGGTGGCTGGTGTCTCGATGAAGTTCACTCTTCGCGAGATCCCGATGGACTTCCTCGTCACGGCGGGCTGGGATTTCGATCGCGAATCGCTGTCGATCAGCGTTACGCCGGGTCAGGCGGGTCAGGGCGCTCCCGGCGTGAGCGGACCGTCGTTCACCATCATCGATCAGCCGATCACGAGTCCGGCGGACATCGCCAACAGCGCGCTTACCATCGTGCGCGAATTGCGCCGACGCCTCAATGCCCGCCTCACCGCGACGGCCAACATGATCGGCGATCCGCGCATTGCCGCCGGCGCCGTCGTTCGCATCGAGGGTATCGGTCCGGATTTCAGCGGCGATTATCGCGTGCGCAGCGCCACGCACACCATCGACGGCGGCGGATATCGCACGTCCTGTCAGTTGTATAAGGAGATCATCCCGTGATCGACGAAGTGCTGGATCAGATCGAGACGGCGCTCATCTCGATGCACGAAAAGCTTCCCGGCGTCGTCGTCGGCACCGTCTCCAGCCTGTCCGACCCGATGTCTCTTGGGCGCGTGCAGGTCAAGATCCCGGCGCTCGACAGCAGCGACAGCGTTCCGTGGGCTCGCGTCGCCGTACCGATGGCAGGGTCCCAGATGGGTATGTACTTCATCCCACGGGTCGACGACGAGGTCCTCGTCGCCTTCGAGCACGGATCGCCGACGGCACCCTACGTCATCGGATGCTTGTGGAACGCCAAGAACCCGCCACCGGAGTCGTCGCCGCTCGCCGAGATCCGCAAGATCGTGACACCGGCTGGCATCGAAGTCACTCTCGCCGATCGGCCGCCGACGGTCACCATCAAGACGCCGGGCAACGAGAAGATCGAGATCGCGCCGGCCGGGATCACGATCGATTCCAGCACGAGCAAGATCGAGATCTCGGCGAAGCAACCCAACGTAAAGGTCACCTCCGGCGGCAACACCATCGAGCTCGCCTCGGGCGGCGTGACGATCAACGCCTCGCCCAGCCTCACGCTCAAGGCCGCCTCCTCGATCGAAATCCAGGCAGGCGCGTCGTGTACTATCAGCGCGCCCGTAGTGAAGATCAATTGAGACTCATTCAGGGATACTCATGCCTCCGGCCGCGCGCGTAGGAGATCCGACGGGACACCCGGGCGTCATCACCGGGCCGGGCGTTGCGACCGTGCTGCTCAGCGGCATGCCGGCCGCCGTCGTGGGCGATCTCCACACCTGTTCCTTTCCGCCGCCGGCTGGGCCGCACCCGCCGTCGCCTTTCCCGTCGGGCAGCACCAGCGTCTTGATCGGCGGTCGGCCGGCTCTTCGACTCGGCGACGTCGCCGGGTGCGGCGCGCCCATCGTGTTCGGCGCCCCCACG
This sequence comes from Gemmatimonadaceae bacterium, assembly GCA_035535975.1. Taxonomy (GTDB): domain Bacteria; phylum Gemmatimonadota; class Gemmatimonadetes; order Gemmatimonadales; family Gemmatimonadaceae; genus JAQBQB01. The sequence continues at coordinate 19,947 of DATLPC010000155.1, forward strand.
GTGGAGATCGGATGATGGCGACCGCTCCCGATGGCAGCCGAGCGTTCCTCGGCATCGGATGGTCGTATCCGATGCGCGCCGAGCCGCGCGGCGACGTCGCGATGTCCGTCTACGATGCAGACGTTCGAGAAGCCGTGCTCATCATCTTGGGCACGTCTAAGGGAGAGCGTGTTATGAGGCCCGATTTCGGCGCGGGGCTCAATGCGCTGCTGTTCGAGCCGGTCAGCACCACGACCGCCGCGCTCGCGCGCCAGCGCGTCGAGGAAGCGCTCGTGCTTTGGGAGCCCCGCATCGACTCCGTCCAAGTCGACGTCAGCACTGAGGACGCCGCGCTCGGCCGTCTCCGGATCGAGATCGCCTACCGCGTTCGCGCCACGAACACGTTCTACAATCTCGTGTACCCGTTCTATCTCAGCGAGGCGAAGTAGCGTGAACGGCACGCTCGATCGCCCGTCCGCTCCAGTAGTCGATCCGCGCACCGCGGACGACGTCGCCGCTGACGTCGAACGTCGCGCGCCGGCGTACACCCCGACGTGGCGACTCGGCCGCTCCGGCCCCGGCGCCGCCGCGACCGCGGCGTTCGGCCGGTTCATGCGGGCGTTGATCGAGCGCGTCAATCGCGCACCGGACAAACACGAACTGGCATTCCTCGATCTGCTCGGTGTCGACCTGTTGCCAGCGCACGCGGCGCGAGCGCCGCTTGTCTTTACGCCGCTACCGGGCGTTGGCGACTCACAGGTGCCCGCCGGCACGAGAGCCGCCGCGAAGATCGTCGGTGGACAAGTCGTCTTCGAGACCGAATCGCCGATTGGTTTGGCCGGAGCGCGTTTGGCCGAAGTGGTCACGGTGTGGCCCGGGAGAGACCAGTACGCCGATCACAGCGCGGCGCTCGCCGGCGGACTGCCGACGACGCTGTGGTCGGGCATGATCGCCGTCGACCACGAGCTCTATCTCGCCCATGACGTGCACTTCGCGCTCGCCGGAAAGTGCTCGGTGCTCATCGACTTTCGTCTGGAGCGGAATGGCAGCGAGCCGCTCGCGCTCGCATGGCAGTATTGGGACGGCTCGATGTGGCGCGATTTCAAATCGTTCGAGAACGACGCCACCGATCCCTCCAAGAGCTTCGACGGCACCGCCGGTCTCACGAGAACCGGTGTCGTGCGGCTGGCCGCCGATTGCTGTGAATCCGAGCAGCTCGTGGTGAACGGCGTCAAAGCGTTCTGGCTCCGCGCGCAACTCACCACGCCGCTCCCTCCGATGATGGGCCGAACGCTGCCGACGATCGATCGAATCTTCGTGCGTTCGATGATCGATCGCCGAGTCGTCGGCGCGACCGGCCTCCCTCCAGACGCGGCATTTGCCAACGGATCCAAACTCGACGTCTCCAAGACGTTCCAGCCGCTCGGCAGCGCCGCGACTCCAGGCAGCGTGATGACGCTCAAGCACGAGGAGGCGTTCTCCAAGCCCGGTGCCACGGTCACGATCGCCATGGTGCGATCCAAGACGCCCGCCGAGCGCGGCGACGATCTCACCGCGGCATACCAGCTCGACGTCAACGCCGCCAAGACGTTGATGGACTCGCTGATTCTGAAGCTGCAGACCGACATCATCCCGGCCCTCGTCGCTATCCGCGACGGGGTGCTTACCGGCGTCGCCGGCCTCACGTGGGCGTTGATCATCGATCCCATCAAAGCCGCTTTCACTGCGCTCAGCGATCAGCAGACAAACTGGACGTTGGACTGGTTCAAAGGGCTTTGGAACCTCACGCAGGCCGTGTACGAGACGACCATTGGCCCGATCGTCGACCTTATCGCGGGCTTCGTTGGGGCCGGAGGGAATGCGGGCGGAATCTTTGACTCGATCAAGGATGCCTTCGCCACGGCGTTCAACGTTGTTGCGGCGCAAGTCAACAACCTCACGGCGCTCGTGAACAGCTTGCTCACCTTCACGCCGGAATCAGCGGCGGTCGCGCTCGGAGCCAAGCAGCCCGTGATGATGGCGCCGGCGGTCGCCTGGGAGTACTGGGATGGTAGTGCGTGGCGCGATCTCTCTCCCACGTTCACCGGCGCCGGCGCGCTGACATTCGAGTCGGCGCCCGCGACCACGGTGACGCTCACGTTCACCGTGCCCCCCGATTGGGAGCCGATGACGCTCGATGGTGTCACCGGTCGCTTCATGCGCGCGCGCCTCGCCAGCGGCGGCTATGGTGTGCTGCGCACGACGAGCTGGAAGGATCAGGTCACTCAGCTCATCGACTTCCTGCCCATCATCGAGAATCGTCCGCCGTCGCTCGACTCGCTCACGCTCGGTTATCTCTACCAATCGCCAGGCGTGCCACCGGATCGCTGCGTCACGCACGGCGATTTCGCGTGGATCGATCGCTCGATCGACGTCGCCTCTCCGGGCAACCCGTTCGAGCCCTTTGCGCCCGTCGCGGATACCGCGCCGACGCTTTATCTCGGCTTCGACGGCCCTCTTCCCGCGGACACGATCGGCGTGTGGTTCGACTTCGCGCAGACCGATGCGCAGGCGAGTGGCCCGTCTGTGCGCTGGGAGTACGCTGACGGCAACTCGTGGATTCCGCTGTCCGTTGAGGACGAGACCGACGGCCTCGTTCAACCGGGGATAACGAGAATCAACTACCCCGGCGTCGCCGAGATCCCGACCACGCTGGTCATCGCGGCCGCCGACAGTACGGTGCAACTGCGCTACGAGCGCACAGCGTCGTCACGGTTCAACCCCGGCGATGTGATCTGGATCGAGAACGACGGCAAGGGCGAGCTCGCGACAGTGCGGGACCGCGCTGATGACATGCTGACGCTGGTGACACCCCTCGCCAAGTCGTACGCGCGCGGCACCGCCTCGCGTGCCCGGCTCGCTCGTTTTGGCAATCCGCGCGCCTGGCTGCGTGCACGACTCGCCGAGCCGGTCGATCCGCCGATCATGCCCGTCGGCGCGATCACGCCCAACGCGGTGTGGGCATCGCAGCGGCAGACATCGAGCAACGAGCTCCTCGGCTCGAGCAACGGACAGGCCAGTCAGGTTTTCTTCACACGCGACACCCCGGTGCTTCCCGGCGAGATTGTCGAGATCCGAGAGCTCGAGGGCGCGCGCGCCAACGTCGAGTACGAGCTGCTCCGCCGCGAGCTTCTCGACGCCGGCGGCACCGATGCGGATCTGCGCGTCGTGCGCAACCCGCGAACGCTGCAGATCTCCGAAGTGTGGACCCGGTGGCGGCCGCAGCGAACGCTCCTCTTCTCCGGTCCCACCGATCGCCATTTCGCCGTGGAGCGCACACGCGGACGAGTTCTCTTCGGCGACGACCTCCACGGCCGGATCCCGCCATCGGGAACCGACAACGTTCGGATCGTGCGGTACGCATCGGGCGGTGGCGTCATCGGCAACGTCCCCCTCGGCGCGATCTCGCAACTCATGAGCGGCGTAGCCGCGCAGAAGATTATGAACGCGCGCGCGGCGGAAGGTGGTGCCGACGGCGAGCGCGCCGAAGATGTTCTCTGGCGCGGTCCGCGCACGGTGCGGCACCGGCGTCAGGCTATTAGTCAGCTGGACTACGAAGCCCTCGCCCGCGAAGCATCACCCGCTGTCGCGCTGGTTCGTGCTCAACCCTCGACCGACGCAAGTGGCCGACGCACGCCGGGCGCCGTCACGCTCTTCGTCGTGCCGCAGAGCACCGAGCCGCGTCCCATGCCTGCCCTATCGTTGCTGCGCGATGTGCGGCAATTCCTTTTGGCCCGGATGCCGGTCGGAGCGCGTGCTGGGCTCGTCGTCGAGCCGCCTCGCTATCAACTCGTCGGCGTCGAGGCGAGCATTGCCGTCCTTGCCGGTCGCGAGGCCGGCGCGGTCCGCGAAGCGGTCATCCGAGCGCTCGCGGCTTTCCTCCATCCTCTGACCGGTGGCCCCGGCGGCAGTGGCTGGCCGTTCGGGCGCGACGTTTTTCTCTCGGATATCGCCGCCATGCTCGAAGAGACGGATGGCGTCGACTATGTGCAAACGCTCATGCTCGTCTCCAACGGTAATGCTCAGGGAGATTCGGTCGCTGTGCCGCTCGACCGGCTCGTTGCCGCCGGCGATCTGCGTGTCACGCTCGCCCCGGGAGTGGGCTGACACATGCCGTTGCCACTCCCGAATCTCGACACGCGGCGTTGGGCCGATCTCGTCGAGGAGGGCCGTGCGCTCATTCCGCGCTACGCCCCATCGTGGACGGACCACAACGTACACGACCCCGGCATCACGCTCATCGAGCTGTTCGCGTGGTACGCCGAGGGTGCGATGTATCGGGCGAATCGCATCAGCGACTCCGCTCGTCGAAAGTATCTCTCGTTCATCGGGTACGATTCACGCCAACCGGAGCCGGCCGAGCTTCTCGTTGGTTTTCATTTCAACGGCGCGGGACCCGTGGAGCTCCCGCCAGAGTTGTTGCTCGAGCACGCCGACGCCGATCTTCCCGCCACGCGTGCTCGCTTGACGGACGCGATTACGCTAGTGCCGGGTTCCATCGTGGCACTGCTCATCTCCGGCGGCGGCGGCTTGGTGGATCGCAGTCGCGCTCTCGACGCGCCGCTCGGATTGCCGCTCTTCGGCGATGATCCGGCCGTCGGCGCCGCGTTCATGATCGGCCTCGATCAACCACTGCCCGTCGGAGTCTGGACGAGCATCGGTATCGAGCTCACCAACGCGAACAGCGCCCGTTTAGAGCGCAGTCGCTTTTTCACCGAAGCCGCCGAGAAACGCGCGAGATGCGCGCGTCCGCCGCGACGTCCGTGCACGCCCCGATGCGGCCATCCCTGCGATGACGAGGCAACGCTCGGGCTGCCGAACAAGGAACCGCGTCCCCAATCGTGCTCCGGCGATTCGCCTCGCGTCGAGTGGGATTACTTCGGCCCAACCGGCTGGTCGAGCGTCGGGGCCGCCAATCTACGCGACGAGACCGAGGCGCTCACCTGGTCTGGAATCGTTCACCTACGTCTCGATGCTCCGATGATGCAGTCGTCACTCGGTGGCACGGCTCCGCGCTACTGGTTGCGCTGCCGCCTCATCAACGCGGCATACGATAGTGCTCCCCGGCTCGGGACCATCGCGCTCAACGCCGCCGTCGTCACTCAGGATGAGCGGCCGCTCACCTCGTTCGTCATCGACAGTGGTGCCGTGCTCGCCGGCGCGCCGCCCATCGCCTTGGGGACCGACTTGGGGTTGGACCTTTCCTTTATATATGAAGGGCGAGTCGGGACTCTCACCGTCGCGCCGGAGGTGGGGGCGGCACCTCTTCGCGCGATCGCCGCCGACTTCGTACCTCCCGCGGCGGGCGCGGATGGTTCGGTCCAGCTCACGCTCATCCCACTGGGCGCGGCAAGTGGTTTGCCACGCCAGCGCTTGCAACTTCGCGATCGCGAGATTGTTGACCTTGCGCTTTGGACGTACGAGCGCAGCAACTGGCGCGGGTGGAGTCGCCGGATCTCGCTGGATGCGTCGTCTCCCACCGACCCGCATTTCACGCTGAATGCTACGGAAGGAGAGATCACTTTCGGCGACGGCGAGCGAGGCCGCATTCCCGATGCTGATTCGCCGGTGCTGGTCTCGTATCGCTACACTCGCGGCGCGGCGGGCTCGATCGGCGCCGGCGTGTCATGGCGCATCGCCGACACACCGATTTCGCGCGCGGTGCTCGGCGCCGGATTCGCCGCGGCCGTCCAAGACGTCGTGCAAATCGACGGCCTCGCCGTCGCGACGCCAGGCCGCGATGAAGAGAGCCTCGCTCAGGCGGCACGACGCGCCGCCGAGGCACTTTGGTCGCACGAGCAGCTCGTCCTACTCTCTGGCGATCCCCCCGCAGAAACCCTGGATCAAATCGACCCCGACGCGGTGCGCGCCGCCACCGTGCCCGCGCGCGGCGCGACCTCGCTCGATCTCGAGCGGCTGACCCTTCAAGTGCCGGGCACCTGCGTTCGTCGCGCGCGGGCGTGGCCCTCGCTCGACCCACTCGCGCCAGGCACGCTCGCTATCGGAACCGTCACCGTCGTCGTCATGCCGGAGCTGCCTGCCGGACGTCCGGTCGCGAGCCCGCGACTACTTCGGCGCGTGAGACGCTATCTCGCGCGGCGATGCATCGTGGGCACGCGCCTCGTCGTCACCGGAGCCACGTACGTCGAGATCTCGGTCACGGCAACCGTGACGGCGTTGCCGGGCGCCGATCAGACGCGCGTCTCCGCCGACGTGACGAAAGCGCTGAACAGCTTTCTCGACCCGCTCACCGGTGGACCGGCGCAACGCGGGTGGCCGTTCGGGCGCGACGTCTATCGCTCGGAGGTCCTGGCCACGATTGACGGCGTACGCGGTGTCGATCATGTGCTCTCACTGTCCATGACGGCCGATGGACGAGCGATCGACTGCGGCAACGCCTGCATCCCACCGGTGGCCTCGGCGTGCGCCGGCCAACACTCGATCACGGTTGCGCGATGAGAGCGAGTCGCCTCCGCCCGCTTCCGCGCGTCCGCTACGCGAACGGCGATCTGGTCGCAGCCGCCGACCTGTCCGCCGAATTCGCGGCCGAGTGCGCGCAACGCGCCATCCATGTTCGAGCCCTGCATCGTACGTGGGGGATCGCGCTCGGCTTCGCGGCCGGAGTCACGAACGCCGGTGACCGTCTCGTCGTCGGACCCGGCCTCGCGTATGACGTCTGCGGCCGTGAGCTTGCCATCGACCATCCGATCGTTTTCCCCAAACCGGTTCCACCGGCGGGTGCCGCGGGAATCGGCTGGTGGTTCGACGTGGTCCTCAACGGCGCAAGAACGCCTTCGCTCCGCTACGCGTTCGCGGGCGTGCAACTGAACGTTGGATCGCCGGCACCGATGCTCAGTAACGACGTGCGACTTGGCGAGGACGTACCGGTGGCGCGCGTGCTGCTTGCCGCAGGCGCGATGGCGCAGCCGACGTTCGCGTTTCGACGTGCCGCGCGCGGCGTCGGCGCTCGCGTGGTCACCGGGCGTATTCCGGCGGGACACGCGATCGCGCAGTCTCCGCGCCGCGATCGCTGGACCTGCTCGATCGATTTTGCCGACGCTCACTTCACCGAGCCACCGTTCGTGTTCGCTACCCTTGAGCAGCATCCGCTTCTCGGGGTGATCGGCGCGGCGCAAATGAGCTCCATTCTCGGGCCGTTCGTGCATGTCGGTGCCGCGACGACCATGTCCGCGCTGGTGAGCGTGCGCTTCGCGCTCGCTATCGGAAGCGGCTTCGTGTGGCCCGCGGGGTCGATCACCACATTGCCGGTACCCATCCGCTGGCGGGCCATCGCCGCAGTTCGTCCGCCGGTGCCCGTGATCCGTCTTGGAGAGGCGCGCTCGCCCTCCGGTGAGGCCGAGGCGCTCGCCACGCCGGACCTCTCGACGTTCGGGGCCGTGCTTCCCGGCGGGACCATTCAGCCATGAGGGTTCGTTAACGATGACCGCGCCCGGCGGTATCATCCCTTCGCTCCAGCGTCCCGCGTTCTTTCCCGGAGAGCGGCTGGTCGCGAGCGATCTCGCAGCCGTGCAGCTGTACCATCGCGAGCTGCGCTGGCTTCACAATCGCGCTCTCCACGACTGGGGTGTCGCGCTCGGCCTCACGGTGACGGGGAACCGCGGCGACAAGACCGTCCACATCAATCCTGGCGCCGCCGTCGATCGCGGCGGCCGCGAGATCCTGCTCGCTCAAGCCGTCGATCTTCAGCTTCCGGCAGTCGCGGGCACCGCAGCCGGTGATCCGATGGACTTCTACATCACCGCTTCGTACGTCGAGGACGGCGACCTGACCCCGGAGACGCGCGGCGGCGATTGCGATACCGAAGGCGCGGTGCGCCTCGCGGAGCGATGCCGCCTCCGATTCCAACACACCGCGTCCTTCAACGGCTCCGATTGGGTGTCCGGCGTCGACCTCGTGCTGGCGAGCGCGCGAATCAAGGATTGCAAGTTGGCGTCGCCCGTCGCGGCCGATGATCGCCGCGAGATTGCTCGAGGCGGTCCGTACGTCGCCGCCGGCGCCACGATGGACGGCGCGACCCCCTGGGACATCTGGAAGATCGGCGGCACACCGGTCGGCGTACAAACCACCGTCAGCACGGCGAGCGCCGGGTTTACCAACACGCCGAGCTATGAGGCGAGAGTCGAAGGCGCGACGAGCGTCAACGTCGGCGGCCTGTTCGTCGTTGCCGGATACCCTGTCGTATCCAATCCAACCCCCAGCGAGTTCACCTTCGGGGTGTTGCTTCCACAGGGCACCATCGCCGGCGCCGATCTCAATCGCAAGACCGCCGTGTACACGAACGCCTTCCTGAATCAACTCATGAACACTCTCAAATGGCACGTCGTCTGGTCCGGAGTTGAAGGATGAGCGAGTGGCGCGGCGACACGACATATCGCTTTGTCAACCTCGAGCACACGTGGCCGAACTGTCGGCTCACCGGAATCGAGAGCGACGGCGGTGTCCTCCGGCTGGCGCATGTGCCGAGTCGAGCGGCGATGCTCCCGACGCAGTTGGAGGACGCGACGGACCTCGTGGGCCCGTCGCGGATCGGCGTGGCGTCAGACGGCACGGTCTACGTCGCTGATCCCAAGAGCCATCGCGTGGTCCGCATCGACCCGTGCACCGATGCCGCCGAGCCGCTGCGCTGCATCGCCGGCCCGGGTAGCGAAATCGGCGAGTTGCGAGCGCCTCGCGCGGTCGCGGTCGGCCCGCGCGATTCGCTGTACGTCGCCGATACGGGCAACGCGCGCGTTCAGGTGTTCGATCGCCGCACGGGACAGGTTCGCGCAATGATCGGCGGGGGCGATGGCGGCTCGACCGACGCAACGCTCCGCGCGCCCGTCGACGTCGCGCTCGACTCGGCCGGCAACGTGTACGTCGTCGACGCCGCCACCAATGTCGGCGGCGTCCGGGAACCCGGCCGCGTGTTGAAGTTCGATCGCCGCGGCCGGCTCGTTCCCTCCTTCTGGGCTACGATGCATGCCTCCGCGCCTCATCCCACGTCTCCCGTAAGTGCCGTCATCGTTCCCGCCAGCGGCGGCGGAGACGCGCTTCTCGTGCTCGATGACGCTGCCGCTGCCGCCATGGCGTTCACGCTCGACGGCGCTCCCGATCCCGCGACCACGGCGCAGTGGGACGGTATTGGCGATCGCGTCATCTCACCGGGCACCGCCGTGCATCACGACGGTGTGATCTATGTGAGCGATGCCGCGACGGCGCGCGTGCTCGTGTTCGACGCCAACGGCGCCTTCCTCGGCGTCGTCCGCGACCTACCGTCGGATGCCGCGGGTCTGGCCGTCGATGGTCAGGGCCGGTTGATCGTGCAGCTGCGCGACGGCGGCATCGCCCAACTGGGCGGCAACAGTTTTGTCGAGACGGGAGTGATGGTGACCGGTCCATTTCAACACGAGCCGGGCCCGCACAACTGGTTCGTGGCGCATTGCGCGGCGACGATTCCGCCGAACACCCACGTGCAGATCTTCACGTGCACGGAAGAGGTGTTTGCGCCGGGGCCGCTCTCACCGATCGACGTCGCGGGAAAGATCGCTTTCGGTGTCGACAGCGCGAACGCGTCGAGCCCGACGCCAGTCGGGCGTTGGCGTGCATGTCCGGTAGACGCGCTCGACGTCGTGCTGCTCAACGAGCCTGAGAAATTCGTCTGGATTGCCATCGCGTTGATCGGCGATGGGCAAGCCACGCCCACGGTGACTCAGATCCGTCTCGATGACGACGCCACCTCGTGGCTCGATCACCTCCCGACGCTCTACCGGCGCGACGACGATACACGCGACTTTCTGGAGCGCGCGCTCGCCATCTACAAAGGCGAGATGGATGTCGCCGAAGCGCACCTCGACGATCTGCTGCGCAACATGGATCCGTGGTCCGCGGCGGACACTCCGGATGGTGAGGGCTCGTGGCTGTTATGGCTCGCCGGGTGGCTCGCCTTTCCCATCGCCGAGTCATGGACCGAGGGACAGAGGCGCGCCGCCACGGCGTCGGCATTCGCCCTCGAGGCGACGCGTGGCACTGCCGAGAGCCTCGCCGATCTCATCGCACTGTACTCCGGCGCCGCTGTCCGCATCACCGAGCCCAGCGGCTCACACCCTGTTTGGGCACTCGGCACATCGTCGCGCCTCGGTGTGGAAACGATGCTTCCCCTCGCCGATCCACACGGTACGGTGTTGGACACGGTCGCCGAGCTCGATCGAAGCCATTTGCTCGATGTGCGGCACGAAGGCGCGCCGCCATTCGCCGCGATGGCGAACCGGTTCTGCGTCGAAGCGTTCGCCGCCGACTTTGCGACCGAAGCGTCTCGGCGCGAGCTCGTGCGCGTCATCGAAGCCGAGAAGCCGGCGCACACCACCTATCACCTTTGTCTCCTCGAGGCGGCCATGCGCGTCGGCGCGCAAGCTCGCCTCGGCATCGATGCTATCGTCGCCGGCCCCGGCGGCGTGTGCCTGACGCCGAGCGGTGTCGTACTCGACGACCGCTCCGTGCTCACCGACCCTCATCGCTCCCTGCCGCGTGGCGTCGTCGGTCGCTCGGCCCGCGTCGGTATCGGCGCCGCCGTCACCTGAGCGACATCACCGCCAGCCCCCTTACTCTCGTTCGCCGGCCTTTTTTCGAGAACGCGATATGTCCAATCCTCTGAGCCTCGCCATGCTGCACTTCGACGCCGCCGCGCAACCCAAGGTGGCCGACGAAATGCTCACGTCGCCCATCCGCAATCACTATTTCTACGGCAAGCTGCTCGATGTGCTGCATCTCGACATGGAGCAGACGTACGGCATCGACAAGCGACGGTTGCTCAATCGTCATGGGCTCGGCAGCGGCGTCATGTGCGGTCTCGGCATTCGCTTGTCGGGCGACAAGAAGCGTTTCGTCATCGACCCCGGCGTCGCGCTCGATCCGCTGGGTCGTGAGATTATCGTGCCGCAGCGAACCATGTCGATCGATCCACGACAATTGACCGATGAGCTGGGAATTGCGGCCGGCGCGCCTCTCGATGTGGCGATCAAGGTGATCATTGGTCTCGCGTACCACGAGTGCGACGTGGAGCCCACGGCGGCGCTCGTCTGCGACTGCGAGGATCAGGGGTGCGAGTACGGTGCCATTCGCGAGCGTTATGCGATCGTCGTGCGCCGCGCCACCGGCGTCTCGGCCGGTGACGTGCAGTCGGCCATTTGCGATAAGCTGTTCACGCCCGATTCGAAGAGCTCGCGCGGCGCCACGTGGGAGCGGCGGATGCTCAGAATCGACGAATGGTCACTCACCTGCCGGCGCGACAGTGGCGTGGACTTCGTTCCGCTTGCCCTTCTCACGGTAGACGCCGCCGGCATCATCGGTCCGCCCGATTATCGCGTACGCATCCCAGTGGTCAGCAACGTCGTGCTGCTCGATCTCATTCTGTGCCTCGCATCCGAGCTCGATCAGTGTTGCGGGCGGCAGGCGCCGCCGCAGCAGCATGTCATCACGCTCGAGGCCAACAGTCGAACGAATCAGGCGGTGATTCGCGGTGAGCGCGTCGACGTTCCGCCCTCGGTCAAAGTGAAGACCGACGGCAATCCGAGCGGAGGCGTCACGGTCACGTGGTCGGTCGGGGTGACCGGCGGGACGATCACGGACGATCACGGAAACTCCGGCGCCGTCGTCGAGACCCAAACGCACGCCGACGGGACCTCGACGCTGGCCGCGTGGCGCACGCCGGCTCAAGCGGGTATTGCCGCGGCAACTGTGGTGGCGACGGTCGTCGGCGCGAATCCGGTTAGTGTCACCTTCTCCGCCAAGCTGGAGGCGCCCCGCCAAGCGGTGCCGCCAGTCATCGTTGCTGTGTGGCCACCGCAGAAGATGGACATCCACAAGGCCCACCCGGACGCCGACCAGCAAGCCTGGCTCAACGAGCCGTTCATCGACGTGACCTTCGATCGAGAGATGCTCGATGCCGATATCCAGCGAGCCGGGTCGGCCAACGGCTGGCTTCGCGCGGTGTTCGCCGGAATCGAGGGGAACACAGGCGTCGACGCGAGCGAGACAGGCGCGAAGTTCAAAGAGCGCCGACAAGCATCGATCAGCGGCGCTGCCGGGTTTACATACCGTTTCCTCATCGACAAGGCAGCCGCACTGAAGTTCCCCAAGGCCCTGATGCTCGTTCTCATCCGCGCGGAGAACGACAACATTCGGGCAAAAGACGACGGAACGCTTCTCGATCCCGACTTCGACGGCGGCATTCTCAAGCCGGGAGCCGATCCGCTGCATCCAGCCGCCCTCAATTTCGAGAATGTGTGGGACATCTCGGGGTTGACCGCGAATGAGCGGAAAGGTTTCGCGCAGTCGGCGGCCGATCTGCTCCTGCTAGGAGTCGGTGGTACGCTGGCGTTTGCCTCGAGCACCAATCACACACCCGGTGGCCGCTACCACAGCTTCACCATCATCGAGCGATGACCATGACCGCCATTCAGGCTGCGACCAACTGCTGTGGCTCGGCTGCTTCACATTCCTGCGCCACCGAGCGGACGCGCTTTTTTCCGGGACAGATGGTCGGCCCCGACGATTTCTCGCAGGATCAGGATTATTTTCGAGCGCGCATGCGGCGGCACAACCGCCTCCTGCACGGGTGGGGCATCGTGTGCGGGGCCTCGGTCGCGCAGACGAAGAAGCCGTGCGAGGTCGTTGTGTCGTCGGGCTTCATCCTCGGACCGCAAGGCGACGAGATTCTCATCGAAGGCGACACGACCGTCAATCTGTGCGCCGAGGACATCGACGGTAACGCGCCGAACGACTGCGTGCCGGCAGACCCGTGGTGCAGCGACGTTCAGGTGACGCGTCCGGCCAACACGACGCTGTATCTCGCCATTCGATACGCCGAATGTCCGTCGCGTCCCGTGCGCTCGTCGGGGTGTGGTTGCGGCTGCAACGGCGGAGACTGCGAGTACAGCAGGATTCGCGACGGCTTTGTCATTAAAGTTCTCTCAGCACCGCCGGCCAGCTACAACGGCATCAAGGCCCCCAACGCGAATACCGTGTTTGCTTGCGGCGCCGCGGGCTCTCGAATCTGTCCGCCCTGCCCGACCGACCCTTGGGTGATCCTCACGGACTTTACGGTCGCGGCCGATGGCAAGACGATTACGAGCATGGGCAAGGCGAACCTTCGCCGCTATGTCGCGTCCTTTGCTTCGTTCTTTATGCTCTGCCCGTAAGGAGCCTCCCATGAAGCTCTTGTTTATTCGCCACGGTTCGCGAGAGCGAAAAGCTGGTGTGCGCGACGCCGCGCAGCCGCTGAAACGCGAAGGCAAGGCCGAGGTGTATCGGCTCTCCGGCGTCCTGACTCAGGTCTGTGACGAGCCAACCAAGTGCTTTTCGAGTAAGTACACGCACGCGAACGACGCGGCCCGCCTGCTTCTCGACGCTCGAGGCCTTCAGCAGCTTCAGGTGGTCGAGCTCGATTCCCTCACGCCGGGAAGCGCCCTTGACGGTATCGGCGCCTTTCTCGGCGAGACTCAGAGCCACATCAAGGCGGGCGATGTCGCGATGGTCGTCGGGCACGAACCGCGACTCGGGCAACTCATCGCCGAGATGACTTCGACTCGCATACCACCGATTTGTCGTGGCGGAGTTGTCTGCGTCGAAGCAGCCACGCTCGCGGACATCACTGTCGGCTTGGGTAAAGTGGCGTGGCGTTGGCCCGTCGGCGACGCAGGAGGCGTTGATCTCACCGAAAAGCTCACCTCGAAAATGGAGGTGTCAGGAGTACTCGCCGGACTCACCCTCGCGACAGTCGCGGTACTGTTCGCGGCGAAACCCTCCGCGCTCCAGGTCATTTCCGCTCTGTTCCTTACTCTCGGTGCCGGCCTGTTCGTCGCATCGCTCTACATCTATGATCGATTACTCATGCCGGCGGCCTTCCGCCCAGCCGACGGCGCCGGCCCGTCGATCGGCGGAAACGGGGTCGTACACTACCATATGGTCCGCGCGTGGGAGCGCGTGTTCAGTCCCGGACTCGCGGCCGCGGTCATAGGCTATGTTCTCATGTTCGCCGGTATCGGCGCGGATTCGTCGAAACCAATCCCCTCGAGCGTGCTCGGACTGGTCGACACTTATTGGCCGCTGCTTCTCTGCCTGGCCGTCGTCGCGGGCGTGGTATTGGTGTATCGAGCGCTTCGGCCTCGACTGGGCGTCGATTGAGCGCCACCCCGTCATCACATGGGGTGGGATCGTGATCGTGTTATCCATCCCGGCGCGGTTTGCCGTCGTGCATACGCCGGTATGGCACCACGTCGCGAGTTGGCTCGTGCGCTAAGCGCTCGGCCGGCGATGGAGGGCCAAACATGGAAGTACCGACGTTACGGCTTTCGCGCGCGCAACTGCCCGAGAATCGCGCCCAACTGGTCGATCTCGCGGCCGTACGTCGCCCAATCGCCCGCTCGCTGCGCGGCGATGGCCCGATCGTAGTGTTGTTGCGCTTGACGGATTAGGTCGGCTGCAGCGCCCGGGACGACAGACGGTGCACCCCCTGCTGCCACGGCAGTCGTAGAATCGGCGGCGGCAAGCGTCTGGCGGGCACCGGTTGTCCCGCCGAACAACATCCCGAGTCCCTCTTCGAGCGTCTCCCCCATCGCCACCCGATTCTCGTGCGCGACGACGACGCGCTTGAGCTCAGGGATCTTTCCCCCTTCGGCGCGCAAATACAGAGGCTGCACGTAGACCAGCGCCTCTTTGATCGGAATGACGAGCAGCTCGCCGCGAATCACCTGCGATCCTTTCTGGTCCCAGAGCGTGAGCTGCTGCGAGATGCTCGTCTCCTGGTTGATCCGGTTCACGATCTGCTTCGGGCCGTATACGAGGCTCTGTTTCGGAAACCGGTATGCGACCAGCTTGCCGTAGTTCGCGCCGTCCATGCGCGCCGCCATCCACGCGGCGAGATTGTCCTTCCCGCGCGGCGTGAACGGCGTCATGTAGATGAACTCCGGATTGGCCTCGCCGGGGAGTCTCAGGATGATGTGCCGCATGAACGGCGTGACGTTCGATCTATCCTGGTCCACGTCGGGATATTGCCACTGGTCCTCGCGATGGTAGAACGCGTCGGGTTCTACCATATGGTATGTGGCGTAGAGCGCCGTCTGAAGGCGGAAGAGATCGCCCGGGTACCGCGTGTGCGCGCGAAGATCGGCCGGCATCGCGGCGAACGGCTTGAAGATCGACCCAAAGATCGACGCGTACGTTCGAATGACCGGGTCGGCGGGATCGGCGAGATACGCGTCGATGGTCCCGTCATAGGCGTCGATCACCACTTTCACGCTGTTGCGCATGTAAGTGGTTCCATCCTTCGTCGGCTGCGAGTAGGGCCAATACCGGCTGGACGTGTACGCGTCGAGGATCCACGCCAGCGTGCCGGCGTCCGTCACCACGAGATACGGCTCGCTGTCGAAGTCCAGGAACGGAAGAGCGGTTTGCGCGCGCTCGATGATGTTGCGCCGGTACATGATCCGCGCGTCGCGCGAGATGTAGGACGACAGCAGGATGTCCGTCGAGCGGAGCTGCCACGCATAGAGCGCGCGTCTCAAGAACGATCCGATCGGGACACCGCCCTTCCCGGTGTAGTTCGTGTAGACGTTCGTCTCACCCGCGGGGTAGTCGAACTCCTTCTGGCCCGTGCCGACGAACACGTAGCTGTTCGTGAGCTGGCCGAAGTAGATCTGCGGACGCGTAACTTTGATCGAGACCGTCGACACCGGCGGCAGATCCTTCACGAACAAGACCGGTAACCCTTCGGCGGTGACCTGATTCACCGGCGCCATGGCGATGCCCATGCCATGGGTGAAGGTCAGACGCTCGTTGATGAAGTTGCGCGTCGGCAGCGATGCCGTGTTGAGCTCTCGCGCCGAGATGTGTATCTGGCGGTACCGTCCGTCGATCATGTACCGGTCGTCGCTCACCGACGCGAAGTCGTAATACGTGCGGATCTCCTGGAGCTGGCCGAACGTCTGCTTCAACAGATCGCGCTCCCACAGACGCACATTGTCGATCGTCGGCGCGTTGGCGCGAATGTCGGCCATCGTCAACTGGACGTCGCCGCCCAAGTCGCGCGTCGTCACGCTGTCCAACCTCCAGGCGCGCCGCGTCGCGGCGATGTGCTGTTGGAGGTACGTCCGCTCACGCGCCAGCTCGTTGGGAGCGACGACGAACTTCTGCTCGGTCACCGGAATGAGAAATCGGAAGACGATGCCGACACCGGCGTAGCTCGCGATGGCGATCGCCGCGAACCAGATGAGCTTCTGTCTCACGACGCCGTACACGACGATGCCCGCCGCGATCAAAGCCGCCGCGGCGGACAGGCGAATTCCGGGGAGCGATGCATGGACATCGGCGTAGCTGGCACCGGCGAGCGGGCCTGTGCTCGAGTAGAGCAGCGCCGTGGCATCGACGAACCACAGTTGTACGGCGAACAGAATGAACAGCAGCGCGAGCAACGACCCGACGTGGCGCGCCGCGGACGGCTCAACCGCCGCTCGCCGGCGTAGCGCGACGGCGCCGCGCGTCACGTAGAGGATCGTCACGCCGATCAGGGCGAACAGCGTCAACGTCACGAGCGTCGCGAGCGCACTGGAGACTACGGGTAGCCGAAACAGGTAGAACCCAATGTCGCGGCCGAACACCGGATCCGTGTCGCCGACCGATGCTCCGTGGATCGCCATCAGCACCGGCATCCATTGCGCCGCCGCGACGAGTCCGGTGATGACCGCGACGACGATCGACGCGACCATGATCACGCGTGGAATCACGGGCGTGAGATCGATGCTGATCCGCTCGCCCCGCTGGTTGACGAACGACGTGAGAACGTCGGTCGCCCTGGGACGCGCGAGCCTGAGATTCGTATAAAGAAACGCGAACGCAAAAACGCCGAGTCCAACGAAGAGCAGCGTACGCGCGGCGAGCGACGTCAGAAAGACCGACTCGAAGTGCACCTCGCGGAACCAGAGCCAGTCAGTCGCAAAGCCCGCCACCCACGGGACTCCAACGAGCGCCACGAAAAACACGGCGAGCACGCCGAAGACGATGCGGCGCGTCTGAGGTGAGCCGACCGGTGGGCCGCGGTGGAGATGGAGAGGCGGGACAGTCATATGCCTCTCAACTTGGCATCAACAGGGCACAGTCAGCAAATGGGTGGTTCACATGGGGGTAAGGGATTCTGCCGGCTACTCCGCTCGCAGGGCGTCCGCCGGGTTGACCTGTGACGCCCGCAGCGCTGGGACGACGCTCGCCAGTATGCCGACGACGATGAGTAGCACCCCCACGCCGGCGAGGATCGCCGGGTCGCGCGGCGAGGTATCGAACAGCAGCGGCCCGAGAAAGCGCCCCGCCCAGATCGAGACGATCGTTCCTACAATCACCCCGGCGATGACCATACCAACCCCACTGCGGAACACGAGCGAGACGATGCTCGCGGTACGCGCGCCGAGCGCGATGCGCACCGCCAGCTCGCGCGTCCGCTGCGCGACGAGATAACTCATCACGCTGTACAGCCCGACGGACGCCACCAACATGGCCAGCACGCCGATCAGCGTGAATACCGTGGCGCCAAGTTTCCACGGGCGCATTTGCGGATCGACTTCGTCCTGAAGACGAGTCGTCCGCACGAACGAGACGGCAGGATCGAGGTCCAAAATCATCGTCCGAAGCTCCGTCATCACCGACGTCTCGAGGCCCGGGCGCGGCCGCACGACGAGCGTCGCGCCGCCAAACCCACGCTCTTGGCCGAACGGGATGTAGTACGCGAACATCGGATCCTCACGCAGGCGCCAGTTGTTCGCGTTGGCGACGACACCGACGATCCGAGAGCACACGGTGAGAGGCTCGTTGTCGAGGCCCCAGTAGAGACACTCGCCCACCGGCGACCGGCCGCGCCAGAGAATGCTCGCCATCGTTTGATTGACGATCGCGACGGGCTCGCTGCCGCGCCGGTCCGCGGCGGCGAAACCGCGCCCCTGAAGAATTCGCCCGCCGACCGTCTCGAAGTAGTCCGGCCCGACGGCGAAGATCAGCGGGTTGCTTCCGCTCTTCAGCGTCGGCAATGAATCCCATCCCGGCACGCGGAGCTTCTGGCCGAACGCCGATTGGAAAGGCAGGCCTATGGTCAGGCTCGCGTGCTCCACACCCGGCAGCGCCCTCGCCCGCCGCATCGCACTCTCGAGCACACTCGCGCGCCGCGTGACCTCGGCCCCATTTCCGCGACTGAGGACGCTCGCGTGCGACGGATAGTGGAGCCGTGTCACGAGCACGCGGTCCGGCTGGATGCCAAGGTCGAGCGATTTCACCTTAACGAGCGAGCGCACGAAGAGACCGGCGCCGACGAGCAGCACGACCGAGACTGCCGCTTGCACTATCGTGAGCGTGGCGCGCAGGCGCGACGACTGACCGCCGCTCTCGCGCACTCCCGCCTTGAGCGATTCGATGAGGTCGGGCCGAGCGGCGCGGAGCGCCGGCGCGAGGCCGATCGCCGCGGCGACGACGATCGCGATCGCCGCCGAGATCGCGAGAATGGGCCAGCCGATCGCGCTCGCCGTCCACTCCACGTTCGGCAGCAGCACGGCACGCATCAATGTCGTGAGACCACTCGCGACGAGCAGACCGGCAACCGCGCCGCCCGCCGCCAGCACGACGCACTCGGTGAACACGAGCCTCATCAGCCGGGCGCGTCCCGAGCCGAGCGCCACGCGTACAGCCAACTCGCGCCGCCGCCGAGCCGAACGCGCCAGCAGCAAGTTTGCCACGTTCGCGCAGGCAACGAGCAGCACGATGGCGGCGACGCCGACCAACCAGCGCGACACCGTCACCTCGAGCGACTCCTTTCCGCTCGGCGTGCTGCGCAGCGATCCTAACGTCATCGTCGAGCCGGCGTCTTCGGAACTGGTGCCGGTGTAGCCGGCGCGGAACGCCGCGGTCGCGTCGTGCTCGGCCCGAGCCGGCGCGACGCCATCCTTCAACCGAACGATGATCTGAAGCCACTGCGCATTCCACGCCGTCGTCCAACGCGACGTCGTTGCGGCTCCGCGTAGCGACATCGGATACCAGACATCCGTCGGCGACAGAACCGGACCGGTGAATCCTCGAGGCGCGACGCCGACGACCGTGTACGTCTCGTCGCTCATCGTCACTGTCTTGCCGATGACGGCGGGGTCGCCGCCGAAGGCACGCAGCCACAGTCCGTGACCCAGGACAACAACATGCTGCGGCGCCGTCGGCGCATCCTCGACGGCGTTGAAGAACCGACCGACCTCGGGGCGTACTCCAAGCAGCGCAAAGAAATCATGCGTCACCGCGCCGACATTGACCAACTCGGCATTGGCGCCTCGCCCGAACGTGTTCGTGCCGCCGATGGAATACGCCGCGACACCCGCGAACGACTCGGTCTTCGAGCGCAAGATGTCGTACACCACCCATCCGTACGAGCTGTTCGTGGCTTGCTGGCCGTCGGGCCGCGTCGAGTGGCGGTACACGCGCATCACCCGGTTGGGGTTCACGATGTAGCTCGGCCCGCGGAGCAGAAGCCGGTCGGCCACGCTGAACATCGCCGCGTTGGCGCCGATGCCGAGCGCCAGCGTGGCCATGACGAATCCGGCGAACAGCGCGTCGCGCCGGAGGCCGCGAATGGAGATGCGGATGTCGTCGCCGAATTCTGACAACGTTTCGCGAATGCTCATGGCTCTCTCCCGGTGTTCAGCCGATTGAATCACGTCGTCGATGACGTCGTCCAGGGTGCCACCCATGCGGCGAACGGCCTCGGCCCGCGCGTCCGCTTCCGAGTAGCCGAGGGCGCGAAGCTGCTCTTCGCGCGCCTGGAGCACAGCCTCGAGCTCTTCCTCGGCGTCGCGGCGCGCCGAGTGCCGCGATCGAATCGCCAGGCGCATGAGGCGGCGCACGCCTCGACGGATCTCTCCGAAGCGCATCGGTCAGCGCGACGACGGTCGGAGCGCCAGGATCGTCGCCAGTGCATCCACGTGGTCGGCGAGTTGGGCGCCCTCGGTCCTGAGGTAGGCTCGTCCCGCCGCGGTGGCGGTGTAGTAGCGAGCCCGTCGGCCGTTTGCGGTCACGCCCCATTCGCCTTTGACGAGGCCTCGTTCTTCCATCCGGTGCAACGACTGGATCAACGCCGCGTCGACCACGTTGAGTCGGCCGTCCGAGCGGGTCTCGAGCCACGATGCGATCTCGAACCCGTGCATCGGGCCCCAGGCAAGCGCCTTGAGGGCGAGCAGATCGAGGGTGCCTTTGAGGAGATTCATGCGGGAGCAAGGGACGGTTGAAGGGTCCTTCTTCTAAGACACTTAGTAGGCGCAAAGCGTTGGGTAGGGGTATGTGGTGCAATCATATGATGCCAAGCCGTCGACCTCGTCGCGCCAGCGTGCCGCCATGCTTGCTTGCCGACTCGGCGCCGAGGAGCCTATCGTATGCACATGCCCGCATTCAGACGGCAGTGGACCGTCGACGATCTCCAGGACCTGCCCGACGACGGCCAGCGCTACGAGGTCATCGACGGCGAGTTGTTCGTGACGCCGGCGCCGGCGATCATGCACCAGCGTGCGCTGGGCATCCTCCATCGACTCGTCGCCGATTACTTGGATCGAGAGCGCGTCGGGTATGTGTACTTCGCCCCGGCGGATGTCATTTTTTCGCCGAGGCGGGGCGTCCAGCCCGATCTTCTCGTCGCTCCTGGGGTCGACGGCCGGTCGCCGCGGTCATACGCCGAAGTCAAACGCTTGCTACTCGCGGCCGAGGTGCTTTCGCCAAGCACGGCACGCCTGGATCGCGTCGTGAAACGCGCGCTGTATCGCGACGAGGGTGTGCCCGACTTCTGGATAGTCGATCTGGAGTCTCGAACGTTCGAGCGGTCGACGCCGGCAGATGCCCGGATCGACGTGCTCGACGAACGGATCGAATGGATGCCGGCCGGCGCGTCGGCGCCATTAGTGATCGACGTCGGCGCGTACTTCGCGGACGTGCTCGAAGGCTAGCCGCCGCGGGACTGTTGCGCGACGTCAAATAACTCTGATGTGACGCGCGAACAACTCGACGCCGGCGATCAGGCCGACGGACCTCCGTCGTAGCGGCGCCGCGCGCCGGCGATGTCGTCCATGTTGTCATATGCCCACGTCCGAATCGCCGTCACCGCGCCGGCGAGGCTCCGTCCGAGCTCGGTCAGCGCGTACTCCGTCTGTACCGGTACCGTGTGGAATACCCGCCGCTCGACGAGCCCGTCGCGCTCGAGCGTGCGTAAGGTTTGGGTGAGCACCTTCTTGGTCACACCTTTCACGCGGCGCTGCAAATCCGCATAGCGGCGAGCGTCTTCGCTGAGCGCGAGGATCACGAGCATCGTCCATTTGCCCGCAACGCGATCGAGCACCTGTTGCGTAGGGCACCGCGGATCGAGAACGTCGAATGCCTGTTTGCGCACGGAGCGAGCCTCCGACGAGGGCACTTTGAGGTGCCTTCTTCTTCGCGCGACGGGGTGTCCGCTATTCTCAGCGAACAATTCACCCGAGCACAATGAAGGCACTGGTTCCTACCGGAAAACTACACGCGATGGTCGACTTCGCCGACGTGGCGGAGCCGGCGCCGGCGCGCAACGAGGCGGTGATCGCCGTCAAGGCGTTCTCGATCAACCGCGGCGAAACGTTTCTTCTCGAGCGGCCGGCTACCGCCTGGCGACCTGGAAAAGATGTCGCGGGAAACGTCGTCGCCGCCGCGGCGGACGGAAGCGGTCCGCCCGTGGGTGCAAGGGTCGTCGCGCATCCAGCAGGCAACGGATGGGCCGAGCGGGTGGCGGTCGACACCGCCAGGCTCACGCCCATTCCGGACGCGATGCACGTGACGTCGGCAGCGGCATTGCCGCTCGCTGGCCTCACCGCGCTTCGGCTGCTGCGCGCGGCCGGCTCGCTCGCCGGACGACGGGTGCTGATGACCGGCGCATCCGGCGGCGTCGGGCACTATTTCGTGGAGCTCGCGGCGGCAATCGGCGCCGAGGTAACGGCGGTCAGTGGATCGGCCGAGCGGGGGCGCCGTTTGTTGGAGCTCGGGGCGCACCGCGTCGTGACCAATGTGTTGGACGCCGAGCCGGAGATGGACGTGGTGTTCGAATCGGTCGGCGGCACGTCGATGAGCGCGGCGCTCACGCGACTAGCCCCGCGCGGCACGCTGGTCTGGTTCGGCCAGGCGAGCCGGGAGACGGCGGCGATCGACTTCTTTGCTTTCTTCAACGGCCGTCGATCCGCGACGATCCGGCACTTCGACTACACGGACAGCGACATCGCGGATGGGGTCGATCTGGCGACGCTCGTCCGGCTGACCGCGAGCGGACGCCTGCACCCCCAGATTGGCGTCGTCAGCCCATGGCAGGACACATCGACGCGCATTGCGGACCTCAGGGCCCGTCGGGTGCTGGGCAAAGCCGTTCTACTTCTATAATCCGGGTGTACACATGACCACACCGAACACCGACACACTCCATCGGCAAGGCCTCGCCCTGCTCGAGCGTCTGCACGGCGGCCACGCCGGCCAGGCGATCGTGGACGAGATGCGCGACATCTGCCCGGCCTTCGCCGACATGTCGATCGACTGGGCGCTGGGAGGCATCATGGCGCGGCCGGGACTCGACCTCGTCACGCGGCAACTCGTGCTGGTCGCGGCATGCGCGACGCTCGGCCACGCCGAGCCGCAGCTTCGAGCGCACGCGCAGGCGGCGATCGCCGCGGGCGCGACGAAAGAGCAGATCGTCGAGACGATTCTTCAGCTCACGTTTTACGCGGGCGGCCCGGCCGTGCGGAATTCTCTCGTGGCCATTCGCGATATCGTCTCGAGTTGAACCGCCGGGCGGCTAGCTCCCATCGGCGAGGCGAAAAGGCGAAACTGCTTTGGATACGGGACAAAACCAACAGGATTGGACGGGTGACGTACAGGAGGAACTGCTCGTGAAGGTGCTGTGGGCGGCAGAGACTCTCTCACCGCGTCCCCTTTCCAGCCTTTCAATCCTGTAGTTCCTCCGTT
>DATLPC010000156.1:0-40686 GCA_035535975.1 Gemmatimonadaceae bacterium
TAGCTCATGAAAGTAGACGTTCGATGATGACAGCACTAACTCGTGAAGGTAGATCCTCCGCGCTGCCGCGCGGAGGATGACAGCTACCGCGCGGAGGATGACAGTTCTTCCGCCACAGCATCACTGGTCGTATCGACCAACACGTCCTCGTACAGAGCTTCGAGCGGCGGCTCGGGGCTCTTGTCGGCGAAATCCCAAGCGTCCTGGACGATCGCCTTCATCTCGTCGTCGAGCTTGTGGAGCGCGTCGTCGTCGAGCTCGCCGTTTTCCTGCATATGCATGCGCAGCAGCACGATCGGGTCGCGCTTCATGTATTCGTCGAGCTCCGCCTTCGTGCGATAGGTGCCGCTCACGGCGTCGGACATCGAGTGGCCCATGAAGCGGTACGTGCGCACCTCGAGCAGAGTGGGGAGCGATTCGCGGCGGGCGCGGTCGATCGCTTCCTCGGCGGCGGCGCGGACGGCGAACACGTCCTGACCGTCGCACATCGCGCGCGGAATGTTGTACGACGCTCCGCGCTCATAAATGTCGTGGATGGCCGACGCGCGCTCGAGGGCGGTGCCCATGCCGTAGCGGTTGTTCTCGATCACGTACACGATCGGGAGCTTCCAGAGGCCGGCCATGTTGAGCGCCTCATGAAACGCGCCTGTGTTGACGACGGATTCTCCCATGAAGCAAATGCATACCTGGTCGCCGCCGCGATACTTGATCGCGAATCCGACGCCGGTCGCCAGCGGCACGTTCGCGCCGACGATGCCGTGGCCCCCGAGGAAGTTGAGGCTCTTGTCGAACATGTGCATCGAGCCGCCCTTCCCGCGCGCGCAGCCGTCGATGCGGCCAAACAACTCGGACATCACGGCGCGCGGCGTCATGCCGCGGGCGAGTGCCTGGCCGTGATCGCGATAGGTCGTGATGATGTAGTCGTCGGGCCGCAACAGGGAGAGCACGCCTGTGCTCACGGCTTCCTGTCCGATGTAGAGGTGGCAAAAGCCGCCGATCTTGCCGAGCGCATATGCTTCGGCGCAGCGCTCCTCGAAGCGACGCTGCAAGAGCATCGAGTGAAGCAGCTCCTGATTCAGAGCTACGTCTGATTCTTTGGTGGCCACGGTCTCGGTTTTCTTTTTCGCCATAGTGTCGGTTTGCATTTTCGGCCCGCAGCGGAGCGCGCCAAGGACCTGCGTCCTTCGCTCTAGTTCGGGAGAGTAGGCCCTTCGTCGCTACGCTCCCCAGGATGACAGCTAAACGCCCGCCGCCTGGACCTGCTCCCAGGCGTGATAGCTCGAGCGGACGAGGGGACCGGACTCGACGTGCCTGAAGCCCATCGCCATGCCGATCTCACGCATGTGCCGGAACTCTTCGGGGGTCACGTAGCGGTCGATCGGGATGTGCGAATCCGAGGGCCGCAGGTACTGTCCGAGCGTCAGGATGTCGACGTCGACTGCCCGTAGATCCCGCATCACGAGCTCGACTTCCTCGAGCGTCTCGCCCATGCCGAGAATGATCCCCGTCTTGGTAGGGATGTGGGGCGCGATGCGCTTGGCCGTCCGGAAAATGTTCATCACGCGCTCATAGCGGCCGCCGGGGCGGCAGCGCTTGTAGAGGCGCGGGACTGTTTCAGTGTTGTGATTGTAGATGTCTGGACCCGCCTCGAGCACCGCGCGGATCGAGTCTTCGTTGCCCTGGAAGTCCGGGACGAGGACTTCGACGGAGCAGTCGGGTAGGCGCTGTTTGATCTGACGGATCGTCTCGGCGAAGATGTAGGCGCCGAAGTCGGGAAGGTCGTCGCGGTCGACGGACGTAATCACCGCATGCCGGAGGTTCATCTCGGCGATCGCGGTGGCGACGCGGGCCGGCTCCTCGATGTCGTACTTGGGCGGCCGACCATGGGCGACCGCACAGTAGGCGCAGTTCCGCGTACAGACGTCGCCCAGGATCATGAAGGTGGCGGTGCCGTGCTCCCAGCACTCACCCACGTTGGGGCAGTGAGCTTCCTCACAGACAGTGTGAAGATCGAGCTCCCGCATCAGCTGCTTGAGGTGGATATAATTTTGCCCGCCCGGCGCGCGAACTTTGAGCCAAGACGGCTTTCTATCCGGCAACGGAGCTACGCGGTGGCGTCCGTTGATCTGGTAAAGGGTGTCGCCCATTGGTCTGACGTCGGTAGGCTTCTGGTTGGGCGCCTAAATCGGGCCGCAACCGGCCAGAGCGGCCGGAAACCGTTGATCTGGCGTAATGTACCAACCCCGGGAAATACCGGGTAGGATGATAACCTTTAAGCGCTTTTTCGAAGGTTATGTGTGCTTGTCTCGCGGAAATCGACCGAGCGAGAAGGGACCCAAATCGAAGGTAGGTCGCTCGCCCAGAATGAGCTGCACGACGACGATAGCCGTCAATGGGGCGAGCAAGATCCCGTTGCGGGAATGTCCCACGGCATAGACCACAGACGGCATTTCTGGATCCCGGTCGAGGATGGGAAGCATGTCCGGGGTCGTCGGCCGGATTCCGGCCCAGCTTCGGGCAATGGGAGCCGAAAGCAGGGCAGGGACGAGGGCGGCGGCGGCTCGATGCAGGCCGTCGATCGTTTCATGGTCCACGGTCATGTCAAAGCCGGCTTCCTCGGACGTCGCACCGACGACGGTCTCGCCGCCGCGGGGCACCAGGTACACGTGGCCGGCCATGACCGGGCGGGTCAGGGCGACCGCCCCAAGCGACAGCATTTGGCCCTTGAGCGGCCGAACAGGCAATGGATAGGGAAGGCCTTCGATCCCGGGCGTCCACGCGCCGGCGGCGACGACGAGTCGCGAACATTCCAGCGAGGTTCCGGATTTCGTCGTGACCGTGGCGCCATCGGGTCGGGCGGCGATACCCACCACGGGGTCGTCGGCGTACGAGAGGCGGTGCTCGAGCTCGACGGCGCGCCGAAGAGCCGCGACGAGTCGTACGTTGTCGATCGCGGCGTCGGTCTCATGGAGCACCGCACCGTAGGGCGCGACAACGCCCGGCTGTAGGGTGTCGAGCGTCTGTTGTTCGAGGTGCAGGTGGTGCGCGTCGAACGGTCCGTGCTGATCGAGGACCTCGATCAATCCAGAGAGCAGGGCTAGGCCGGGGTCGAGTGCTTGCAGCGGGGCGAGGTACTGCGGATACAGGGCCAGGCTGGCGCGGAAGAGCGCGCGGACGTCCGGTGCGAGGTTACCGATGTTGGGGGCGAGAAGTCCCGCAGCGGCAGACGAGGCGGCGCCGGGTTGGCGTGTGCCGAGGATGTGGCAACGGAGTCCCGACCGGGCGAGCTGCAGCGCGGTTGACAGACCGACCACGCCGTCGCCGATTACCACGGCATCCGGCGTCGTTCGGTGACTGAAAGTGGGGGCTGTCGTAGGCGCGGACACCGGCCAAAAAGCTTGGATGCGGTTGAAACTAGCTTCCCGGCCGCGGCGTAAGGTCGACTAGCGAGAACCTTCGATTTGGGGACCCTGTATGCTGCGCACCATTTTCTCGATTGGACTGTTCGCGATTCTCGGTCTGATCGCCCTCAAGTTCATCTTCGGCATTTTCGGTTTTGCGGTCGGCCTCTTCATGTGGCTGCTGGTCCTGGCCGTGAAGATCGCGATCGTTGGCCTGGTACTCTATTTCATCATTCGGATTGTCAGTCCGGATACGGCGCGTCGGTTGCGCGAGAAGTGGTCGGGCACGGCGTGATGTGAGTGGGCTCGCTGAACTCGCGGTGAGTAGGCTCGCTGGCGCTCGCGGTGAGTAGGGCCGCTTACGCGGCCTGTGAGGACGCTCGCTTCGCTCGCTTTGAATAACAACAAAGGGGCGCCTGTCGGCGCCCCTTTCCTTTTCCGCAGCCGTTCCTCTCACAGCGCGGCGCGAGCCGCGCGTACTCACAGGGCGCATGGCGCCCGTACTCACAGGGCGCGAAGCGCCCGTACACACACCGCGAGCGCCAGCGAGCGCACACACCGCGAGCGCCAGCGAGCATAACTCACAGTCTCTCCAAAACCGCCCAGACCAACAACGGAACCATGATCTCATGGTGCCCCGTGATCTCGTACCCCTTGCCGCCCTCCAACGTCGGGCGCTGGACGACGTTCATGCGGGGGCGATAATGGCGTTGCATGTCCAGATCGACCGTCACGAAGTTCTTGGGTTTTCCCGCGTCGAGATTGCGGGCGATCGTCAGCGCTTTGAGAAAAACCTCGGGCATGATCACGGCACTGCCGAGGTTGAGCACGACACCGCCGTCATCGATCCGCGACAATGAGGCGGCCAGGCGGCGGAAGTCGCGGTGGCTCGTGTCGCCGATCGCCGCGCCGTTGGCCGCCGGGTGTTGATGGATGATCTCGGCGCCGAGTGCAGCGTGCACCGTCGCGGGTACACCGAGCCGGTGCGCGTTGAGGAGAAGCGAGAGCTCGGGGTTCGACAGCGTGGATTCTGCGTCGAGGGCGCGTCCGAGCGACTCGCCCATCCCCTGACCGTTTTGCATGCCCCGGACGAAGGCGTCGTTCATCTCGCGACCGGTTTCGTCGGCCATGCCGAAGGTGCCGTCGCGAAGACCGGCGGCGACGTCTTCCGATGTCGCGCCGAAGCGGGCGACCTCGTAATCATGAATCGCCGCCGAGCCGTTCATCGCGAGATGCGTGATGACCCGGCGACGCATCAGGTCGATGAGCAAGGGCGCGAGGCCTGTCTTCACGACGTGACCGCCAAGCATGACGACGACGCCCCGTTCTCGGCTCGCCGCCGCGGCGATCGCGTCGACGACCGCGCGAAAGTCGCGCGCGACGAGAACGTTCGGGAGCGCGTCGAGGAACGCGCGAAACGACCGGTCATCGCCGGGGGGATGCGCGAATTCGGCCGCGCTGACTTTGTTCGGGCGCCGGGAGACTGGAACCGTTCGGACAGCCGCGAGATCCGCCTCGCGAGTCGCTAGCGGTCGGGCTTCGTCACTCGCGGCAGAGACAGATTGGTCGTCGGGGATGGCCGGTACGATTTGATGTAGAGATTGAGCGACCCGAACTTCACCTTCGACTTCATCTGCAGGAGGATGTGGTTCTCGTCGTCGGAAAGCCAGACCTCCGCATGCCCACCTTCGGCGAAGAGTCCCTTCGAGACGAAGGTCGGCTGAACCACGATCGTTGCGTAATGGTCACCGCGAATCTCGATCGTATCGCGTCGCACCACTTTCAGGTGGACGGGATTTCGGTCCGCCATGAAGTAGTTGCTGAACGACGTATCGAGCCCGACGCGAAGCGGAATCGTTCGAAGCAGGTAGATGAATGAAATGTCGGCGAGCGGATTGGCCACGCTCGGACGTGGGGCCTTGTCGTTCTCGACGTACTCCAGCCGCTCGGGGAAGATCTCGTAGCGACGCTTCGGCTCGTAGCTCCCCTCGTCGATATCCTGCCAGTAGCGTAGAGACGCGAGCGAATAGATGTCGAGCCAGTCCTCGTACCGGTCATTGACCCGGTACATCGGAATCCCGCCGCTGATGCGAAACACGGTGTGCCAGGTGTCGCGCCCCCGGACGGTGTCCATCGGCAGCACTTCCATGGTGCCGTTCCCGACGTGGATCTCTTTCGGAATGAGCCCGCCCTTGAAGCGCACGTCGTATTCGAGTGTCTCGCCGACGCCGAACGGGACGCGCATCGGCGCGGCGGTCGGCCGCGTCGATTCCTGCGCGCTCACGGGGAATGCGAGGAGGAGCGCGCTCGTGGCGAATCGCACCCAACCCCGGATCATTGTCCGCTGCGTTGGGCTGTTGAAGGAGAGGCGGATGGAGACGGACGTTGCGGGGTTCGCGGCGACCGGAGCAGTGTGATGCCGTCCGACCAGGGGCGAATGCGCGTCTCTCGAGCCCGAACGTCGTAGCGCGGATCGAGTGGAACGGTCTCCAGCCGCCTCGCCTGCGCGGCGGCGCGTCGCAGCAGCGACAGGTTGGCGGCCCACCCTTCGCCCTCCACGACCGGCCGGTCGCCGGATTCCTTGATCAGATCGCGGATCAGGGAGATCCGGTAAAGCCGCATCGAGGCGAACGGATCCGTCACGCCTGGCACGGAGCCGATGAGACGCGTTGCCATCGATCCGATCCAGCGTAAACGACGCACCGGTGCCGGTGTCGTCGGCGACAGCGTTCGCTCAGCCACGACCAGATCAGCACCGCCCTCGAAGCGCTTGATGAGCTCCGGCAAATGCTCCGGCTGGTCCGTGAAGTCGGCCTGCATCGTGATCATCGCGTCGCGCCGCGGATAGCGCGTACGCGACGACACCGCTCGACAGAGCTGGTCGAGCGCCGCCGCGTAGCCGCGGTGCTGATTCCCGCTCAGGACCGTGAGCGGAAGGACCTCGCCGTAGGGCTGGAGGGTCTCGACCGTTGCATCGGAGCTGCCGTCGTCATACACGAGGATCTCGTACTCGCGCGAGTACTCCTGGAACACCTTGCGGATGCGCCAGAGCAGGACGCCGATGGTCTGAGCTTCGTTGTACGCGGGGATGCAGATGTACAGCACCTGGTGACCTCAGGGGAGCGGCGGGGGGATACGCCGAGCGAAAGCTAGGGACGGCGAGACACCTGATTCAATACACTGTTTTTGGGGGTACGTTCGGACGGTGGGCGGTGGGGACGGGCAGGGGCGCCGGGGCACGAGTCCCCTGCTGCCCGGCCACGACCCCGCCCGGGCCGTAACCAGCGCCCCGATTCCACCGTCAGAATAATACAGGCTCGGCCGGACGCTCGGCCGGACGGCCGGAACAATTGCTGCTTTGCGAGCATCGTAGAGGGAAGGCTATGCGCGACGAACTGTGCCGGGTCGGGACAGCGTCGTGCGCCGACAGGGAGGATGCAGTGATTCTCGCCGATACACGCCATCGACTGACGCGTGACGACGCGCAACTGGCCGCGCGCCTGGTTGCGCGCGAAGCCGGTCAGGACGTGGCAATGATCGAGGGGCGTCTGTCCGACGAAGGCATCGACGCCATCCTCGACGACCCCGCGTTACCGGGCGCGTTGCTCAGACATCCGCAGGGCGCGCATGCGTCGTTCACGCTCTTCGCGTACGTGATGATTCGCCGCGCGCTGCGGCAGGCCGGCGAGAGCGATCGCGGACTGGCCGACTATGTGAGCGCGATCGTGCTGCATTTCGGTCTCCGCGACCGCGCGCACCGGATCGCGGAATCAGACGACCAGGTCTACGACGCGCTTTGGCAGCTGTGCGACGAGGTGAACGATCCCGACGGCCGTCGCAGCTTCTTCGTCCGGACGCACCTCGGCAACTACGCGCTCTGGCTGAGCGGAATCTTTCCCGATCACATCGAACAACGACGGTGGCGGCGCGGCGGTCCCGATCTCGAGTACTACGAGGAAATGGGCCGGCGAGGCTTTCAGCTGGCCGCGGATCACCGCCTCGCCGACGAGCATGGACTAGCGACGCTCTATGCCACCGCCGCCGAACGCTTCGGCATTCTGCGAGGGGCGCTGAACAGCTTCAGTGACGCACTGTTTTTTCCGGGCATTCAGACCCCCGAGCGGCTCATGCGACAGGTGCGCGATGAGGCGCGGTGGCGGTGGCAGAACTGACCCGTTAGCTCAGCCCGGCGGCCCGAGCGAAGGCCTCAAAAAGTCTGCGATCCCATGCCTCCGGCGTGGACACCAACTCCTCCGGGTGCCACTGCACCGCCAGCATCCACCACGCCGGATCCACGGACTCGACGGCTTCGATGATTCCGTCGCTTGCCGTCGCCGTCACGCGGAGGCCGGGCGCGACCTGGTCGACGGACTGGTGGTGGGACGAGTTCACGGTGATCTCCGCCGCGCCCACGATGCGCGACAGCAGTGATCCCTCATCAACCGATATGGCGTGAACGCGCTCGGTTCGTCGGGCGGATTGATCGTGGTTCGTCTCGGTCGTGCGCTGCGAACCGATATCCTGAATGAGGGAACCCCCGAGCGCGACATTCATCAGTTGCGCGCCGCGACAGATGGCGAATGTCGGCGTGTTCCGGTCGCGAGCAGCGCGGGCGAGGGCGAGCTCGCAGGCGTCGCGCGCGGCGTTTGCTTCGCCCGTCTTCTCGTGCACGGGTTGATCGAAGTGCTTGGGATCGATGTCCTCGCCGCCGGTGAGGAGCAGCCCGTCGACGCCGTCGAGGGCCGTTACGGCCGCTTCGGGGGCGATGGGAGGGAGAACGAATGGCGTCATTCCCGCCGCGACGAGGGCGTCGGTGTACGCTTCGTTTACGCGCACGCGTGGCCGGCCGCGAACGACTTCGGTCGTCGCGGTAACGAGGACGCGGGGCGCGTGGCTGCGCGGTTGCGGGTCTCGTGACACGGTCTGTATCGTACACCACACGCTCCTTACCAGCCAACAGGGACCATGGTCTTCGACAACTTGCGGCGGTCGTTCGACGAATTGATCAGCCGCGCGACCAAACCCGAGGAGCGGCGCGCGATTGCCGCGCGCATGAAGGACACGCTGATTCAGGCGCGCCTGGGCCTCGACGACATGCGCTCCGGCCTCGAAAAAGCGCGACAACAGCTCGCCGCCGAAACGCGGGAGCTGGAGACAGTGCGCCGGCGCAAGCAGCTCGCTGAAGGGATCAACGATAAGGAGACCGTTGATCTCGCGGTGAAGTACGAGCAAATGCACACCGAGCGTGTCGAGGTGATGAAGCGGAAAGTGGAGGCTCAAGAGGCGGAGCTCACGCTAGCCGAGCGTGAGGTCGGCTCGATGAGCACCGAGCTACGTCGAGTGCTGGCGGGCGCGCCGATGCCCAACGTGCCTCCACCGACTGACGCGGATCTCGGACTCTCCAACGACCCGACATTGCGCGATGAGATCGATTCGCTGAGCCGGGCACGCGCGCGGCAGGATCGCGACGCCGAGGCCGATCGCCGGCTCGAAGAGCTCAAACGCCGAATGGGGAAGTAATCATTCGCGTCGCTGGAGCACTCACGGCGGCATCGCTCGCGTGCGTCGCCGTCCCGACACTCGGTTGGGCGCAACAGCAGCAGATCCTGTCCATCCCATGTATCGGACAGCCGGTTCGACACGTGATCGTGCGGGCCTCAGCGCCGACGGCGGCTGCGCTCCGGCGGGTGCCCGTGTTGGAGAAGCTGGCGGCGGCGGTCCACGTCACGACGCACGAACGCATCATTACGCGGTTCGTGCTGCTAAAGCCGGGTGATCGATGCAATGAGCTGCGGCGCACGGAGTCGGAGCGTATTCTGCGCGCCCAACCGTTCATCGCCGACGCGACGGTCGAGGCGTTCGGCACACAGGATGGCGGCGTAGACATCATCGTCACCACCACGGACGAAGTAGCGATCGCGCTTGGCGCCGCTATCGGCACCGGTAGCCCGTTCGTGAGGCTGCTCCGTCTCGGTGACCTCAATCTCAGTGGACAGGGGTTGTTTCTCGGTGGCGAGTGGCGGTCCGGCACACCGTACCGCAACGGTTATGGCGGCGCGTTCACCGACAATCAATTTCTCGGGAAGCCCTACACCTTCTCCGTCCAGGCGCTGCGGGCCCCGCTCGGCGACTTCTGGGAGATCGCGTCCGATCACCCGTTCTACACGGACATCCAGCGCATCGCCTGGCAGGCGCGTGTCGGCGCGCGCGACGATTACGTCCAGTTTCCGAACGACCTCAACTCGAGTCACGCGCTTCGGCTGATCCGGAATTACTTCGACATCGGGGGGATTGTGCGCGTCGGCACGCCGGGCCGGCTCAGCCTCTTCGGCGCCTCAGTGTCCGGCGATGACGATCGGCCGGGAGCCATTCCCGTACTGATCACGAATCAGGGATTCGCGCCCGATTCCGGGAGCCTTCTCCTCAACCGCTTCGAGGATCACCGCACGGCGCGCATCAACGCGCTATGGGGAGTTCGCGACATCGGGTTCGCTCAGATGCGCGGGTTCGACGCGTTGACCGCGACGCAGGACATGCCCGTCGGATTCCAGCTTGGTACCATGTTCGGGCGAAGCCTGAGCGTCCTTGGAGCGCGCGACGACGACATCTTCGTCGCGGGCGATGTGTATCTGGGCGCGGTAGGAACGAACAACGCGCTGCGCATGCAGTCCGCCTGGGAAGCGCGACGAGACAACGGGACAGGCTTTTGGGATGGCATCCTCGGCGTCGCGCACGCGCTGCAATACTTCAAGCTCGATTTCCGAAATACGACGCTCGCATCGCTCGAGTTCAGCGGCGGGTGGAGGCAGCGCGTTCCCTTCAACCTCACGCTGAGCGACCCGATCGGCGGCGTCCGCGGTTACGCGTCATCAAATACGCCCGGCGCGCGTCGGCTCGTCGAACGGCTGGAACATCGCGTCATGATCGGACGTCCGGGCGGGTTCGGTGATTTCGGAATCGCGGTGTTCTCCGACGCCGGACAACTCTGGAAAGGAGACATCCCGTACGGCGTGACAACGCCTGTTAAGCCGTCGATCGGTTTGAGCGCGCTCTCCGCGATCCCAATTGCGTCGGCGCGGCTCTGGCGCGTGGACATCGCTTATGCACTCGCGCCAGACCCCGGCAAGGGACGGCTCGAGCTTCGATTCTCGAACACGAACAAGACCGGATTTTTCCTACCGGACCCGAACGACATCACCGACACGCGCGAGCGGAGTTTACCGTCGAGCGTGTTCAGATGGCCGTAGTAGCGACTCGGCGACTCGGCGGCTCGGTCGGGCCTTACGCTCTCGCCGAGGACTCTCGCATCATCCGTCGAATGGGCACGACGAGCAGGGCACAGGCGACCGCGGCGATGAATAGGGAGCCGGTCGTACGAACGAACAGCGGCGTCATCGCCTCGAGCTTCTCCGGATCGACGTCGCCGCCGACGATGCCGGCGATGAGGTTGCCGAGCGACGCGGCGAGGAACCAGACGCCCATCATCTGCCCGCCGAACTTCTCAGGCGCGAGCTTGGTCATCGAGCTGAGACCAACGGGACTCAGCGACAGTTCGCCGATCGTCTGCAGGATGTAGCTCAGGGTGAGCCACATCATCGACACCTTGAGCGCGCCGCCGGCGGCGACGACCGATCGCACGGGCGGGATCATGATCAAGAAGCCCAATCCCGCGAAGAACAGTCCCGCCGAGAACTTGGCGGGGCTCGACGGCACGACGTCCATTTCGGCGAGGAGCGTCCAGACGTAGGCGAACACCGGCGCGAGCGCGACTACGAAAAAGGAGTTCACAACCTGGAGCCACTCGAAGGGCACTTCGAAGCCGAACAAGTTGCGGTTCGTGAAATCTTTGGCGAACAGGTTGAGCGACGACGGCGCTTGCTCGAAGCCCGACCAGAAGATTGCCGCGAAGACGAACAGCACCATGATGACGGCGACGCGCTTCTTTTCGTCGGTGTTCAGGCGCGCGAAGAGGAACAGATAGACGAAGTACAACGCCGCCGCGCCGACCTCGAGGTACACCATGCTGTGCGCGACCGCCTTGGCGTTGATCGCAATCACGCCGGCCGAGGCGAGTCCGATCACCGCGATCACCGCGACGGCGAAGGCGGCGACGAACATCTTCACTGTTCGCTGTTGGCCGGGCGTCCCGCTGACCTTTGTGCCGATTGGGCCGAGCGTTCCCTTGGCGCGGAGGCGATACGTGAGGACGCCGGCGAGCATCCCGACGCCGGCGGCGCCGAAGCCGTAGTGGTAGCCGGCGTGGCCGCGAAGGAACCCGGTGACGAGCGGGCCGGCCGTCGCGCCGAGGTTGATGCCCATGTAGAAGATCGAGAACCCGGCGTCACGCCGCGCGCCCTTGTCCGGATACAGATCGCCGACGCACGCCGAGATATTCGGCTTGAGCAGACCGGTGCCCACGACGATGAAGATCAGTCCGAGGAAGAACACCGGCTTGCCGAGAATGCCCGAGAAGGCGATCGAGAGATGCCCAAGCGCGATGAACAAGCCCCCGTACCAGATCGCGCGGCGCAGGCCGAGCCAGCGGTCGGCAATCCATCCACCGGGGAGCGACGTGAGGTACACCGACGCCGCGTAGATGCCGAGGATCGACCCCGCGGTCTCTCGATCGAACCCGAAGACCCCGCCGTCCGCCAGCGCCACGATCATGAACGCGATGAGCATCGGGCGGATGCCGTAGAACGAGAATCGCTCCCACATCTCCGTGAAGAAGAGCGTGGAGAGCCCGCGCGGGTGGCCGAAGAACCGGCGATCAGATGTCACCGCTACGACTTCGGGCGGCACGTCGGCGGTGAGCGCCGCGGCGTCGGGCTGGTCGAGAACGGATCCTGTCTGCGTGGCCATGAGGACTCGGTTTGAGGAGAGTGGGTCAGTTCCTGCGCGAAACAGGTTGGACCCTTAAGAACGAATTCCGACTAGGGTCAAACCCCATGCGCGCTTTCGACGACGGGCAGATAGCGAGCGGGAGGATTCGTGCCACCAGCGGCCTTTTGCACCGACCAGTCTACCCCGGTTGGCGGCTGTTTGATGCAGGCGACCCAATGGCCCGGCGCCTTTTCTTCGAGTGGCGGAACGATGGCCGCGCAGGCCGCATCCTTTGCCGGATGCTGGCAGCGTGGATGGAAGACGCAGCCCGACGGCGGATTTGCGGGCGAGGGCACGTCGCCGCGGAGCATGACGCGACTCTTCTTCACGGTCGGGTTCGCGACCGGCACTGCCGAGAGCAGCGCCTGCGTGTACGGCATCAGCGGCTCGCGGTAGAGATCGGCTGACGACGCCAGCTCGACAATCTTCCCGAGGTACATCACGGCGACGCGGTCGGCGATATGCTCGACGACGGACAGATCGTGCGCGATGAACAGATAGGCGAGCCCGCGATCGCGCTGGAGGTCCTGCATCAGGTTGATGACCTGGGCTTGGACCGAAACGTCGAGCGCGGACACCGGTTCGTCGCAGACAATGAAGGTCGGTTCTACCGCGAGGGCGCGCGCGATGCCGATCCTCTGGCGCTGACCGCCCGAGAACTCGTGCGGATAGCGCGACATATATTCGGCGCGAAGCCCGACCTCGTCGAGGAGTTGTCTGACGCGGGCGTCCGCGGCGCCGCCCTCGGCGATCTTATGGATCGTGAGGCCTTCGCGGATGATCGAGCCGACGGTCATGCGCGGATTCAGCGACGAGAACGGGTCCTGGAAGATGACCTGAATCTTTCGGCGCAGCTTGCGCATCTGCCGCGTGTCGAGCGTGACGAGATCGATGCCGTCGAACTCGATCGATCCCGCCGTCGGCTCGATGAGACGCAGGATCATGCGTCCCGTCGTCGACTTTCCGCAGCCCGATTCGCCGACGAGGCCGAGCGTCTCGCCGGGCATGACGTCGAACGAAACGCCGTCGACGGCGCGAACGGCGCCGGCGGGTTTGCCGAGGAGCCCTTTCTTGATCGGGAAGTGCTTGACGAGTCCGCGCACGCTGAGGAGCGGCGACGTCGAACGCTGCGGCGCGGCGACGGCACTCACGACGCGCGAGCTCCGCGAGCGACGCCGGCCTCGCCAGTCGCCATCACGACGAGCGGCTCGTGTTTCTCGGCGCGACGTTGCGGCTCGTCGGCGAGGTGACATCGAGATACGTGGCCGTTTCCGATCTGATAGAGCGGAGGATGTTCGGCGGCGCATCGATCCCACGCGTACGGGCAACGGTCGTGAAAGCGACAGCCGCTCGGCCACGCGGTCGGCGGAGGCACCGTGCCGGGGATCGTGGCCAGGCGC
The DNA here is from genome assembly GCA_035535975.1 of Gemmatimonadaceae bacterium. Lineage (GTDB taxonomy): Bacteria > Gemmatimonadota > Gemmatimonadetes > Gemmatimonadales > Gemmatimonadaceae > JAQBQB01. Next base: position 13,685 of record DATLPC010000156.1, read on the forward strand.
TCGCGCTCTTGTCCTACCTGCGGCATCGCGCCGAGCAGACCTTCCGTGTAGGGATGGTGGGCCGCGGCGAAGAGCTCGCGGACGGGCGCTTCCTCCACGATCTCGCCCCCGTACATCACGATGACGCGCGACACTGTCTCGGCGACCACGCCGAGATCGTGGGTGATGAGGAGGATCGACGTTCCGAACTGCTTTTGGAGATCGGCGAGGAGCTCGAGGATCTGCGCCTGGATCGTGACGTCGAGCGCGGTCGTCGGCTCGTCGGCGATGACGAGCGCCGGACTCATGACGAGGGCCATGGCGATGACGACGCGCTGTCGCATGCCGCCGGACAGCTGGTGTGGATACTCGTGTGCGCGCTGCGCCGGCGCGGGGATGCCGACCGTCTCGAGCATCTTCACGGCGCGGTCCCATGCTTCGCGCTTGGAGCCCGCCCCGTGAATCCGCACCACCTCGGCGATCTGATCGCCAACGGTGAAGACGGGATTCAAGGCGGTCATCGGCTCCTGGAACACCATGGAGATGCGCGCGCCGCGGACGGCGCGCATCGATTTCTCGTCGATCGTCGCGAGGTTCTTGCCGTCGAAGGTGATCTCGCTGCCGGTTTCGATGCGTCCCGGCGGGCGGATCAGTCGCAAGAGCGACAGCGCGGTGACCGATTTGCCGCAGCCCGACTCGCCGACGAGACCGACCGTTTCCCCGGGAGCGATCTCGAAGCTGACGCCGTCTACGGAGCGCGCCACACCATTTTCGGTGTAGAAGTACGTCCGCAGATCGTGAACGCGCAGCAGTGGCTCAGGCATTGGGCGATTCGGCGATTCGGCGACGGACGCCGAAGTTACGGCGTCGACTCCGGCAACGGCCGGGCCAGGTGAACCTGCCGAGGATCGAGGACGTCGCGCAAGGCGTCACCAAGCACATTGAACGAAACCACGGTCGCGACGATAGCGAGGCCGGGGAAGAGAAGGACCCACCAAGCGGCGAGTCCGTAGTCGACGCCGTCGAGGAAGATCGAGCCCCAGCTGGGCGTCGGTTTTTGCGCGCCGATGCCGAGGTAGGAGAGTCCGGCCTCGAGAAGAATGACGTTCCCGACGCCGAGCGTCGCGCTGACGATCACCGGCGCGGCGACGTTCGGGAGCAGATGTCGCAAGATCGTGGCGCGCGACGAGGCGCCAAGTGCGCGGGCGGCGACGACGAAATCACTGTCGCGAATGGTCAGCACCTCGGCACGAACCAGACGGGCTACGGTGAACCAGCCCGTGGCGCCGATCAGGAAAATCAGACCGGGCAGGCCGGGACGCCACACGGTCAACACGGCGACGAGCAACAGAACGCGCGGGATCGACATCAACCCATCGAGCGCACGCATCATGATGACCTCGGTGCGCCCGCCGGTGTATCCCGCGATCATTCCGTAGCTCGTACCGACGAGCGTCGAGAAGAGCACCGATAGCGCACCGATCGACAGTGAAATGGCGGCGCCGACCAGCACACGGGCGAGAACGTCTCGGCTGAATTGGTCGGTACCGAACAAATGGCTGAACGACGGCGGAGCGTTCTTGAGGCCAACGATGTCGGGTTGGCGATTGGCGGCTTGTCCGACGACGAGCCATCCGAGGATGGCGCCGACCGCCAGCAGCACGAGGACTCCGAGCGCGAATCGCGACGATCGGCGCGCGAGAAGCCGCGATAGCAGGCGAGTCCGATCGCTACGCGCGAACACGCGGATCCAGGGCTGCGTGTAACAGGTCGGCGATCAAGTTCCCCGCGATGACCATGAGTGAGCCGACGATCACGGTGGCGGTGACGACGTCGTAATCGCGCGATTCGATTCCGCTCACGGCGAGCAGACCCATGCCTGGCCACTGAAAGACTTTTTCGACGAATACCGAGCCGCCGAGGAGCGCGGGAAAAAGCACGCCCAGCAGCGTGATCATCGGCGCGAGCGCCGTTCGCAACGCGTGGCGCCAGACGATGCTCTTTTCCGGGACGCCCTTGGCGCGCGCGACGCGAACGTAATCCAGTGGAAGCACCTCGAGCATCGCAGTCCGCTGGTAACGCGCGATGCCGGCGACGGTGAGGAGCGTCAGCGTGGCGCAGGGAAGCACAAAGTGGCTCAGACGATCGCCGAGCGCACGCCAAAAGGGCATGTAATCGTGCATGGGATCGGTCATTCCCGATGCCGGCAAGAGGTGCCACCATTGCGCGAAAACAAGTGCCGCCATCAACGCCGCCCAGAAATCGGGAAGCGAGTAGAAAACGAGCAGCACGCTCGAACTGATCCGATCGAACCAACCGTCGCGGCGCGCGGCCTGAAGTACGCCGACGGCCATGCCGAGGAGGAAGCTCAAAAGCAGTGAGATGCCAGCGAGCGCGAGGGTCCGTGGAATCGTCGCTGCCAGCAGCTCGGAGACGTACGCGTGGTGGGGAAACGAATACCCGAACCGACCGTGCAGCAATCGCCACGTATAGCGGACGAACTGCTCCGGGAGGGGCTTGTCGTAGCCGGCCTCGGCGCGCAACTGGTCGCGCTGCGCGATGCTTATTCGAGAATTCTCGTACGAGAACGGATCGCCCGGCGCGGCATGGATGAGGAGGAAGCTGATCGCCGTGACGACGGCCACGACGATCAGCGACTGCCACAACCGGGCGACGAACGCTCGTCGCACGGGATTATCGCTTGGCCGGCGGAGCGAGGCCGATGCTATCCCGGCCGATGCGCTTGTCGACGGGAATCGACCAGTCGGCGAGATTGATCGCCCAGCCGTCCATGCGGAGCGGCGGGACGACCAAACGTCGGTTGACGCCGGCGACGTAGATGACATCGTACAGCCAGATTGCCGGAACGTCGTCCGCGATCTGCTGGAAAGCGCGCCTCGCGTATGCCTTCGCCTTGACCGGGTCGAAGGAGGCGACGGCGCTGTCGATCGCGGCGTCGACCGTCTTGTTGGAGTAAAGCATGAAGTTCTGTCCGGCCGGCCCGCCGATACCCGCTGTCGCCCAGTTTTGTTTAACGCCGCTGACGCTCGGATCTGGGCCAAACGCATTGAGAACGGTGTCGAAGTCTCCGGCGCGGTCGTCCCGGGGAATGGAGCGCTCGAGGTACGTCTTGGTGTCGACTTGCTCGATTGTGGCGAGGGCGCCGATTCGGTGGAACTGTTCCTGGAGCAGCGACGCGTACTTCATGCGCGGAACGCTCCTGAAGGGAACGAGCATCGCGAAGCGAAGCGGCCGTCCATTCTTCGATCGCATTCCGTCTCGTCCGCGTTTCCATCCCGAGGAGTCGAGCATCGCTGCCGCCGCGGCGGTGTCGTACGATGGAAGGCGGATCGTGCTGTCACTGGCGGTCTGTCCCATGGGAAATGGACCGTGACCGATTTTTCCCAGGCCGCCGAATACGTTTTGCAGCATACCGGTCCGGTCGACGGCCATCGAGAGCGCGCGTCGAACGCGGACGTCACCGAAGATGGGATGTGGCTCGCGGCGTGACTTGGCGACGTAGGGATTCATTCCCAGGAAGGCGTACTGGCTGACCGGGGCAGCCATGCCGCGTGCGACCTTGCTGCTGTCGAGCTCCGAGATGTGATCGATCGGGAATGCCTGCATGAAGTCCGCCTGACCCGTGAGAATTTGCGTCGCTCCGGTCAGCGGATCGGGTGGCGTCAGGAACAAGTGATCGAGGTTGGGCCGACCGCGATAGTTCGCCGTGTCCGCGATGAGTTCCATTTGCACGTCGGGCGTCCACTTCACGAACCGGAATCGACCGCTGCCGACGGGCGTTCGTGTCACGTCGGACGTGCGCAGGCTGTCGAACGGCACTTTGCCATAGACGTGTTCGGGCACGATGTACAGCTGATAAGCGACGTCATAGAACTGCTCGGGCATCCGCTTCTTGAAGAAGAACACCGCGGTGCTGGCGTCGCGCACCGACACCGAATCGATATTCGTCAGGAGGGGAGCGACCGGCGACGCCGCTTTGGGATCGGTGAATGCCCTGAAGCTGTATTTGACGTCAGCCGCCGTGACGGATTTTCCGTCGTGCCAGCGCGCCTTGGGGTCGATCGAAAAGGCGATCGACATCGAATCGGGCGACCAGGTCCAGCTCTTGGCAAGTTGCGGCGTGAAGCCTGTGTCGCCGAACGTTCCCAGGTCCGGGCCGATCAGCGCGAGTCGGTCGAAGAGCAGGTCACGCACGGCCGCACCGCTTTGGTCGCCGGCGAACGCCGGAAACAGGTCGATCGGATCGCCGGGAATCGCGATGATCAGCGTGCCGCCGGTGGGCGAATCGGAGCGACGTGCGTCGGTCTTACTGCAGCCGAAAATGAGCGCCGCGAGCGAGAGGGTGAGGACGGGGTTGAGCTTGCTCATTGATGCCGTTCGCGAGAGGGTGGAGGGAAGCAGACGGCAATGGCGGACGACGGGGAACGTTAGCGACGCCAGGTCCAGGCGTCGTCCTCGTAATGGACGACGAGTGCCGCGGCGCGGGCACGTACTTCCGGTTCGAGTGCGAGCACTTCCGCCGCGGGATCTTCGAGCTCGCGCACCGCATCCGCCAACGCGCGCGAAAGCGTATGAGGAGAGGGCGAATGGCCGAGTGCGCCGGCGAGCGTCGCGGGTGGCGGTACAGGGTCCCGGGTGTCAACCATCAAGTCAGTCAGCGAGCTCTGGTCATCCTCGACGAGGATGGATCCGTGCTGGAGGAGAGCGCCGTCGCTTCGCCACTGGGCGCTTCCTGCGAGTTTCTTGCCGTCGAGCACGAGCTCGCCGGCGGAAGGCGCGTCGAAGCAGGGCGACGAGCCGGGAAGCGTGGCGCGCCCACTCGGCGCCGCGAGCTCGGTTCGCACTCCAAGTCTGTTCAAACCGCCGACCAGGACGCGATTGATGCGGTCGTACGACTGCCGGAGGTCGCCGGCGTCGCCGGTGGGGGCGGTGACGCTGTAGGTGATTTCCCGATGGTGGAGGATGGCGCGTCCGCCAGTCGGGCGTCGCACGACTCGTAGGCCCCGGGCACGGATCCGGTCCAGGTCGTAGACATGGCGAGCGGACTGGTTCCGTCCGAACGACAGCGTGGGCGTCGACCAGGAGTAGACGCGCAGAGTGAACTCGCCCGTCTCACGGGCGCGCGACATCAGCGCCTCATCGAGTGCCATGTTTTCCGCGCCGTCGGCCGCGGGGGTGAGAAGCAAGCGCCAGGTCGCCTTGGCCATTTTGTAGGAACGGGGGTCGAAGCGATTGGTTGGACCTAAAATAACCCGGAATCCCCTGACAGTGCCGACGGCTCGCGCGGCTTGAGCCCTTGCATAAATTTCCGGCGGCTGGAACCCGCCTGATAAACTGGGGCTGATCGTGGTCTCTCGCTTCGGCGCTTCGCACCTCCGCTCGAGTTGCCGCCGCGAGTGCCCGGCCCCCTGAGGAATTACATGACCAAACAAGCCGAAGAGACCAGCGTCGCGACGACGTACACAGCCGCGACCAGTTTCATTCCGCGCCACATTGGACCGACCTCGCAGGATGTGCGCGCGATGCTCGACCTGCTCGGTTACGACTCGTTGGATGCGATGATCGACGCGACGGTACCCGAGAGAATTCGGCTCAAGCGGCCGTTGGCGATCCATGCGCCAATGAGCGAGCACGAGGCGCTGTCGAATTTCCGGTCGATCGCCAAGCGCAACACCATCTACCGATCGTATCTCGGGCTCGGCTACTACGATTGCATCACTCCGCCTGTCATCCAGCGCAACATTCTGGAGAATCCTGGTTGGTACACCGCGTACACGCCGTATCAGGCGGAGATCGCGCAGGGCCGTCTCGAGGCGCTGCTGAATTTCCAGACGATGGTGATGGATTTGACCGGCTTCCAGATCGCGAATGCTTCCCTCCTCGATGAGGGAACGGCCGCGGCGGAAGCGATGCACATGTCGCACGCCCAGCGCGGCAAGCCGGGCAAGGAGACATTCTTCATTTCCGACGAGTGCTTCCCGCAGACGATCGCCGTCGTGAAAACACGAGCGGAGGCGCGCGGCGTGAGGGTCGTCGTCGGTGACTGGCGGAAGGTCGCGCTCGAAGACGACGTGTTCGGCGCCTTGCTGCAGTATCCGGCGGCCGACGGCGGCGTCCATGACTACCGGCAGTTCTGTGAACGCGCGCACGCGGTGAACGCGATGGTAACGGTCGCCGCGGATCTCATGAGCCTCGTGCTCCTGGCTCCGCCCGGCGAATGGGGCGCCGACGTCTGCGTCGGCAACACGCAGCGGTTCGGCGTTCCGCTCGGCTACGGCGGGCCACACGCCGCGTTCTTCGCCACGGCGGATGAATTCAAGCGACACCTGCCCGGCCGCATCATCGGCGTCTCGCGCGACGCCGACGGCAAGCCGGCGCTGCGCATGGCGCTCCAGACGCGCGAGCAGCATATCCGGCGCGAGAAGGCGACGAGCAACGTCTGCACGGCGCAGGTGCTCCTCGCGGTGATCGCGGGCATGTACGGCGTTTACCACGGACCAGCGCGGCTCACGGCGATCGCGCAGCACATCCATGAGTTGACCGCGACACTTGTCGCGGGGTTGGAGAAGCTCGGCCATTCGCTGACGCACGGCGAATACTTCGACACGATCTCGGTGGAGCTGGGCGATCGTCCGGCGACGGACGTCATCGGAGCGGCTCGCGCGAAAGGGATCAACCTTCGCGCGTCCGGCGATTCCCGCGTGATCGTGGCGCTCGACGAAACGGTCACGCCGGCCGACGTGGACGAGCTGCTCGAGATCTTTGCCATTGGGCGCGGCACGGCGCCGAAGTTTTCGGAGCTGTCGAGCGGCGTCGACGCGCGGTACGACGAGCGGTTTGCGCGGACGACTTCGTTCCTCACGCACGAGGTGTTCAACAGCTACCACTCCGAGACGGAGATGCTGCGCTACCTCAAGCGCCTCGAGAATCGCGACCTGTCGCTGACGACGTCGATGATTCCGCTCGGCTCGTGCACGATGAAGCTGAACGCGACGGCGGAGATGTATCCGGTGACTTGGCCGGAGATCGGGAAGCTGCACCCGTTCGCGCCGGTCGATCAGGCGAAGGGATACGCGGAGCTGTTCACCCGGTTGGAGAAGGCACTGTGTGAGATCACCGGTTTCGCGGCGGTCTCACTCCAGCCGAACGCCGGCTCACAAGGGGAATACGCCGGCCTGTTGGTGATCCACAAATACCACCAGTCGCGCGGCGACACGCATCGCGATGTCTGCCTGATCCCGCAGTCGGCGCACGGGACGAATCCGGCAAGCGCGGTGATGGCGGGAATGAAAGTGGTCGTGGTGAAGACGGACGCCAACGGGAACATCGACATCGCCGATCTGGAGAAGCAGGCGAAAGCGAATTCGGCGAATCTGTCGGCGCTGATGGTGACGTATCCGTCGACGCACGGCGTATTCGAGGAAGCGATCACCGACGTCTGCCGCATCGTGCACGAGCATGGCGGTCAGGTGTACCTCGACGGCGCGAACATGAACGCGATGGTCGGTCTGGCGCGGCCGGGCGACATCGGCGCCGACGTCTGCCATTTGAATCTCCATAAGACGTTCTGCATTCCGCACGGCGGCGGTGGTCCGGGCATGGGTCCGATCGGCGTGGCGAAGCACCTCGCGGACTTCCTGCCGAACAATGCGGTGATTGCGATGGGCGGAAAGAACAGCGCCGGCGCGGTGTCCGCGGCGCCGTGGGGAAGCGCGAGCATCCTGCCGATTTCGATGATGTACATCGACATGATGGGTGGCGAGGGGCTCACCGAGGCGACCAAAGTCGCCATTCTCAACGCGAATTACATCGCGAAGCGGCTGGAGCCGCATTATCCGGTGCTATATCGCGGCGCAAACGGGATGGTGGCGCACGAATGCATCGTCGATCCGCGCGCGCTCAAGGCGTCGGCGGGGGTCGAGGTAGAGGACATCGCGAAGCGACTGATGGATTACGGCTTCCACGCGCCGACGGTGTCCTTCCCGGTCGCGGGCACGTTGATGATCGAGCCGACGGAGAGCGAGTCGAAGGCGGAGCTGGACCGGTTCTGCGACGCGCTCATCTCGATTCGCGAGGAGATTCGCGAGATCGAGCTGGGGATCGCGGACCGTCAGGACAATCCGCTCAAGAACGCGCCCCATCCGATGGCGCGCGTGCTGAGCGACTCGTGGAAGCATGCCTACGGGCGCGAGCGAGCGGCGTTTCCGGCGTCGTGGACGCGCCAACACAAGTTCTGGCCGGCGGTCGGGCGAGTGGAGAGCGCCTACGGCGATCGGAATCTGGTGTGTTCGTGTATTCCGACGGACGCGTACGCCGAGGTGGTGGCCGAGGAGGCCTAAACGACTACTGCCCGAGATGTGCCGAATAGGCGCCGGCGTCCAAGAGCGCATCCTTCTCGCCGGCATCTTTCACTCGGACCTTGATCATCCAGCCGTCTCCGTACGGCGAGCTGTTGACGAGGGCCGGCTCCTTGTCGAGCCGGTCGTTGATGGCGACGACTTCGCCGCTTACCGGCGAATAGAGCTCGGAGACGGCCTTGACCGCTTCGACGGTCCCGAAGACATCGTGTTTGCTGAACGATGCGCCGACCTTGGGGAGCTCGACGTAGACGACGTCGCCAAGCTCGCCCTGCGCGTAGTCCGTGATCCCGATGGCGACGACACCGTCGCCCGAGTCCTTCACGTATTCGTGGTCTTCTGTATACAGCAGGTCCTGAGGAATCTCGGACACGAGCGCGCTCCTAAGTGATCAACGTGAACCCGGTGACGTGCGCGCGGAGTCTACCGGGGGCCAAAATCAGTGTCAAGGAACGGCGGCGGCGCTGCGCGGGCCCGAGGCCTCGTGTATGAGCGCGGTCCAGACGTCGTGGACACGACGCTCGAGCTGCGCGAAGGTGCCGTCATTCTCGATGATGAAGTCGGCGCGCGCTCGCTTGAGCTCCGCGGGCATCTGCGCGGCGATCATGTCCATCGCTTCGGTCTCTCGAAGGCCACGCTCTTTCACGAGCCGCTCGAGGCGAATCGCGCGGTGAGAGTCGACGAGCACAATGCGGTCGAATCGATCGGTCATGTGCCGCTCGAAGAGGAGCGGGATGTCGCAGATTACTACCTGGTCGCCGCGGCGCTTCGCTTGATCGATCAAGCGCACGCGGAGTCGCTCGACTTCCGGATGGACGATCTGGTTAAGTTCTTCGAGTTGCGCGTGATCGCCGAAGACCACGCGGCGCAGCGCGGCGCGGTCGAGGTGTCCGTCGGGTGCGAGAATTGATGAACCCCACCGCGCGACGATCTTTCCGAATGCGGGCGTGCCAAGCTCGACGGCACGTCGGGCGAGCACGTCGGCGTCGATAATCGTCGCGCCGCGCTCGGAGAGCATTTGCGCGACGGTCGATTTACCGCTGCCGATATTCCCAGTGAGTCCAACGAGGAGCATGGCGGATTCCTGTACTGAAGGAGCCACGGACAAGCACCGGGGCCCAAGGTATGGGGCGCTGGAAAACCCGTCAACGATGACGGCGAGGAGACACCTGGATAATGGAAGATGTCGCGCGAACGTCCTTAGCTGGACGAAATGAAACAGATGGCGCGGACGACGAGTTCCGCGACATCGTCCGACGGCAGCTGGAGCTTCTCGGTGAGGACCCGGACCGGGAAGGGTTAAAGCGTACGCCGCAACGAGTTGCGACCGCCCTCGCCTGGCTGACGCGGGGCTATGAGATGGACGTGCAACATGTCGTGAACGGCGCGGTGTTCGACGCCGAGGGCGCGACGAACATGATCATGGTCCGCGACATCGAGCTCTACAGTTTGTGCGAGCATCACATGCTCCCGTTCTTCGGCCGGGCGCACATTGCCTATATCCCGAACGGGTCGATCGTCGGTCTCAGCAAGCTCCCGCGGATCGTCGAAGTCTTCGCGCGGCGCCTTCAGGTCCAGGAGCGTCTCACCGAACAAATCGCCAGCGCGCTCCACGACGTCCTCAAACCAATGGGGGTCGGCGTGGTGATCGAGGCGTACCACCTGTGCATGATGATGCGTGGCGTGGAGAAGCAGAACTCGAAAACGATCACGAGCGCGTTGCGCGGGAGTTTCCGGAGCGATCAGCGGACGAGGGAGGAGTTTTTGACGCTGGCGTACGCGCATCGGGGGGTCACGTAGGACGTGTGTAGGCCCGCTGGCGCTCGCTCGTCGGAACGCTTCGCTGCGCTCGCGGTGTGTACGCGCGGCTGACGCCGCGCTGTGGGTAACTGCATCGGAAGGGGCGCCTTTTCGGCGCCCCTTTGTTGTTACTCACAGCGAGCGAAGCGAGCGTACCCACAGGCCGCTTCAGCGGCGCTCGCACAGCGCGACCGATAGGGGCGCGCATACTCACCGCGCGACCCGCGCACACACACGTCCCTAAAACAAGCGCGCCTGATCCTCATCCCGCCTCGGCACCGAATGGCACGCCCGACAACGCGCCTCGTACGACTCGATGCTGCCGACCATGATCGTGGGGGAGTCGTACCGGGCGGGCTTGCCGCCGATGAGGCGTTGGTTGCGGCTGGCGGGGTTGCCGCAGATGACGCAGATCGCGTGGAGCTTGTCGACGACTTCGGCGATGGCGAGGAGCTGAGGCATCGCGCCGAACGGTTCGCCGCGGAAATCGCTGTCGGTTCCGGCCACGATGACGCGGATGCCGCGATTGGCGAGCGAGGTCACGAGGTCGACGATCGTCGCGTCGAGGAACTGGGCTTCATCGATTGCGACGACCTGGGTGTCGGGCAGAATCGACTGGGCGATCTGCGTCGGCGTGTCGACCGGAAGCGCTTCGACGTTCCGTCCGTCGTGGCTGGAGACGACGTAGATACCGCCGTATCGCTCGTCGAGGTGCGACTTGAAGACCTGCACCTTCTTTCTGGCGATGATGGCGCGGCGAACGCGTCGGATCAGCTCCTCGCTCTTTCCGCTGAACATCACGCCACAAATCACTTCGATCCAACCGGCCTTGCCTGTCGAGAAATAGCCGTCGGAGATCACCGGCGGGGCCCCCGCCCGCTGCCCGCATCGCGACGCGGTCTACCACCGCCCGGTCGATCCCCGCGCGGCCGATCCCCGCGCGGCCGGTCGCCGCGCGATCGATCGGAAAGGCCAGGGCGGCGGCTCTGATCGTCGCGCCGCGCGACAACCTGTCGTCCCCGGATCGTAGTCCCGTTGAGTCGCTCGATCACCGTGTCCGCCGAATCGGCGGCGACTTCGACGATCGAATGGGATTGGCGAATGTCGATCTTTCCGACCACCGAACCGCTCAAGCCGGCGAGGTTGGCGATGGCGCCGACGAGGTCCGCCGGGCGAACGTTGTCGCGTTCACCGACGGTCACGAAAAGTCGGGCCATCTCTCCCTGAGCGCCACGCGTCTCGCGGGATCTCGCCGGGGTCTGCTCCGACGCCGGCCGCGCCGCCGCTTGTGCCGTGGCGCGCGCGTCCTCCAGCAGCTTGAGAGCGGCGGCGGCGATCTCGACACCGTCGTAATCGGCGAGCAGCGGCTCGAGCGCGAGAATCTCACGCTCAATCGCTTGATCGGCGATTACCCGCCGCAGCTCGTCGCGAAGCAGGGACTCGCGAGCGCGAGCGCGACGCCCGGCCTCCGGCAACGAGTACGAGCGCAGCGCGCCGCCGCCCGTGAGAGCGCGAAGACTCTCCAACTGGCGCGGCTGCACAAGGGCGATCGTCGGCGCGGATCCGGCGGCCTCGTGCAACTCGGCGTGCGTCGCCGGAAGATCGAACAAGATGACGAGGCTCGTGTCTGGCGCTGCCGCGCGGCCGACGCGGACGCTGGCGGCGGGACCCGAGTACCCGAGCGAGCGTAGGAGCGACGTCACTTCACTCTCGCTCGACTCGTCGCGCGCGAAAACGACTGCGGTCGCTGGATTTTGGTCGTCGAGGACGCGGCGAAGGGCAGCAAGGCGCCCTTCCAACGCAACGGTGAGATACTGAACGGACGTTGGTTCACCAGCTTCGACCGTCGGCGACACGACGCGCCGTGCCCGGCGCGCGTAGCGCTCGATCAATGCTTCGACCGGCGGTGTGAGGGACGCAGCGACCAGGACTCGCGCCGCATCCTTGGGCAATTCGGCCATCAGGAGCTCGAGCGATGCATCTTCGCCGCGCGAGAGCAGCTCGTCGGCCCAGGCGATGCATACCCCGCGCACGGTATCGAGCTTGAGCGCGGAGCCGCGCACCAACTCGAGCAGGGTGCTGGCGCTCCCGGCGAGCACCTGCGCCGGTCGCAGCTCGAGCAGCCGAGCAGTCCGGGGCGCCGAGGTCGCCGCGATGATTTGCGTGTCGGCCGACTGGACGAGACGTACCGCAGCCGCGCCGACGGCCGCGGCGACCTCGCCGTCGGGCGTCACGACGAGAAGTTGCAGGCCGCCCTGCGACGCGTCGACGCGCGCGAGGAGCGGTTCGAGGAATTGCGAGATCGAAGCCCAGTCGTGCGGCATCTGATAGACGACGTTTTGCCCGCGGGTGACTTCCAAGCTCACAGCTCTCTCTCTGAAAAGTGCGCCAACTTTGTGCGGAACCCTGGACCCTAAGCCTGCCGGCCTCGAATGTACAGCATGTCTCGCTACGCTCCGTCCGCGAACGTCTCCGAACTCCGCGAGTCGGCGACGATTGCAGTCTCCACGCGCGCCAAAGCGCTGCGCGCTGCCGGCCGTCCGGTCATCGACCTCGGCGCCGGCGAGCCCGACTTTCCAACACCGGCTTGCGTGATGGAAGCCGCGCATCGCGCGCTCGACGCCGGTTGCACGCGCTACACGCAAGTGGAAGGAATCGCGCCGTTGCGCGAGGTGATCGCAAAACGCGCGACAGCGCTTCGCGGCGCCACTGTCGATCCCGCCGACGTCGTAGTGTCGACGGGAACGAAACAGGCGCTGTTCAACGCATGTTTCTCGCTTTTCGGCGCGGGTGACGAAGTGCTCGTGCCGACCCCTGGCTGGACGAGCTACTACCAAATGCTCGCCCTGGCGCGCGCGACGCCCGTCCCGGTTACGGGATCGCGTCAGCGGCAACTCAAGGTGACGCCGGACGACCTGATCAGGGCCGCGACGTCGCGAACGCGCGGCGTGATGTTGAACTCTCCGTGCAATCCCACCGGCGCCGTGTACTCGCGCGACGAAGTCTCGGAGATCGTGGGGGTAGCCGCTGAGCGCGGCTGGTGGCTGGTGAGCGACGAGATTTATCGGGCGATCTGCTACGATGGGCCCGCTGAGTCGCTGCTCACTGTGGCGGGCGACTGGCCGCGCGTTGTGGTTGTCGACGGACTGGCGAAAACGTTCGCGATGACCGGGTGGCGGATCGGCTGGTCGATCGCGCCGCGCGCCCTCACCGCTTCGATGGTCGCGCTACAGTCTCACACCACCTCCAATGCGACCACGTTGTCCCAACACGCGGCCATCGCCGCGCTGACCATGCCGATGGGGGAGCAAGCGTCGCGGGCGATGGTCAGCGAATTCAAGCGGCGTCGCGACCGCGCGGTCGCAGAGCTGAAATCCGCGGGCGTGGATGTCCTCGAACCGGCCGGCGCGTTCTACTTGTTCATTCGCGTCGGCGACGTGTCGAGCGTTGAGCCTGATCCCGGCACACGCTTCGCGCACCGGTTACTCGAGGAATTCGAAGTTGCGGTGGTTCCCGGCGCGGCATTCGGTGCACCGGAGTGGATTCGTTTGTCTTATGCGGCGCCGATCGAGGACGTGCTGGAGGGGGTGCGGAGGGTGGTTAGGGCCGGTATATCTTAGGGTTGGAGTGGGTACGCGCGGCGCTGGCGCGCCGCGCTGTGCGAACACCGCTGACGCGGTTTGTGAGTAGGTTCGCTGACGCTCGCCGTGAGTAACGGCGGTGCACTCACAGGCCGGCTCGGCCGTGCGTACCCACAGGGCGTGGAGCGTCCGTTCTCACAGCGAGCGATAGCGAGCGTGTTCACTGGGTGTTCCGCAAAGCAAAGCTGAGGGTCGAAACAAATCGGATGGGCCGACCTGACCCATTCGCGACAAATTGCAGCCCCAAAGGAGCTCCCGTGAAGGTTGCAGTCGAAGTACGGCCGGCGGACGCAGCGCCGGCGTCGGTCGAGTACACGTGGGACCCGGACACCGAGATTCTCTCGGCGCAGCGGACGCCGCGCGCGACAGCGGATGGGGATGGTGCGTCGGCGACGGTCGGGCTAGAAGGGCGAGATGGGTCGTGGCTCATCCTGGATGTGGCCGCGGGGCGCATCAATGGCGTGGAGGTCGCGGTTTGGCCGGACGTTCGCAAGTTGCCGGCGCTGCACCCGCCGACGCAGATCGAGGATGCGGAGGTCGTTCTGCCCAAGGGCAACGGAAAGGCGGACGTGTCTTCGCTCGAGATGGAAACGAGGCTCGTGGCTGAAGCGGACAACGACCAGCGCAACTTTCATTTCCGAGTCGGAGCTCCGCGGTTGGCCCGCACGGTGAGAGTGGCGCGGGACCTGTTGGTGGACGTGGACGACAAGAACCGAATCTCCGGCGTTTGGCTGCTCAACGTGCCACCCTGTCCGACTGAACTGTGATCACGACCATTGTTCTCATTCGCGTGGATCCGACGCTGATTCCGACGGCCGCGAACATGCTCGCCGGCGCCGACGGAGTGACCGAGGTTTACTCGGTGTCCGGCGATTGGGACCTGGTGGCGATCGTGCGTGTCCCGCAGTACGACCAGATCGCGCACGTCGTGACGGAAGTCTTTCCCACAGTGCCTGGGATCCAGCGCACGCAAACGCTCACGGCGTTCCGTGCCTATTCGCGAAAGGACCTCCAACAAGCCTGGGACATCGGCGTCGAATAGCATGGCCGACCGCGCGGGCGATTACATCGTTGGATTATTCGGCGCCGAGGACGAGCTTCTCGCCTCGCTGCGCGAGGAGGCGGACCGTACCGGCTTGCCTCCGATCGCCATCTCGGCGGACGAAGGCCGACTGCTACAGGTCCTCCTGACGTCGATTGGCGCGCGACGTGTCCTCGAGGTCGGAACGCTCGGCGGATACTCGGCGATCTGTATGGCCCGGGCGCTTCCCCCGGGCGGCAAGCTGCTCTCGATCGAGATCGAGGAGAAGCACGCCACGTTTGCTCGGCGATACATCACACGCGCGGGGCTCAGCGATCGCATCGAGGTTCGTGTGGGAAGGGCGCTCGACGTCCTTCCGTCGCTCGACGGAGAACGATTCGACGCAATCTTCCTCGACGCCGACAAGGAGCCGTTGCCGACGTACTTCGAGTGGGCGCTACGCCTTGTCCGGCCGGGCGGACTGATCATCGGCGACAACGCGCTGTGGGGCGGACGCGTGTACGACGGGGACGAGACCGACGAACGCACGAAAGGCGTTCGCGAATTCAACCGGCGCATGGCGACCGATCCTCGAGTGCTCGGGATCATCGTGCCGACGCACGACGGAGTCGCGGTAGCGGTCGTGCGGTGACCACGCCTCCGCGGGCGCGCGGCGATCATTTTTCGGGCGTCTCGTCGGGGTATGCGGAATTCCGGCCGCGCTATCCACGGGCGCTGTACGAGTTCATCGCGTCGGTCGCGCCCAATCACGATCGGGTATGGGACTGCGGCGCCGGCAGCGGACAGGCCTCGCTCGATCTGGCCGAATCGTTCCGCCATGTCGTCGCCTCGGACCTGAGCGGGGCGCAGGTGGCTCATGCTCCGACGCACCAGCGGATTTCCTGGGTCGTGGGAGCCGCCGAGGCCGCGCCGATTGCCAAGAAGTCCGTGGACGCCGTGACCGTGGCGCAGGCGCTCCATTGGTTCGATCACGCTCGATTCTATGGCGAAGTGAGACGGGTGTCGGTGCCTGGGGCGGCAGTCGTCGCGTGGACGTATATGCCGTCGAAGATGGACGGCGAAGCGGGCGCGCTCCACGACCGACTGATGTTCGAGACGTTGCGCGGGTACTGGCCCGCCGAACGCTGGCACGTCGACACCGGGTATCGCTCGATTCCTTTCCCCTTCGAGCGCATCGACGCGCCGGTGCTTCGTCTCGATGAGCGCTGGCCGCTGGCGCAGGTTACCGGATACATGCGCACATGGTCCGCGACGGCGCGCTATCGGAGGCAGCACGGAGTCGATCCGGTGGTGGACGTCGAGCGCGACCTGCGCGCGATCTGGGGGGATCCGGAAGAGCGGCGCGCGATCAGCTGGCCCCTGGTGGTGCTCGCGGGGAGGGTGTGAATCGGCGCCATCTTGCTTGTCCCCCCCACGCACAGAGGTTAGAGTGCTCGCGATGTCCGCGATACAGCCGTCATCACCAACTCAGGCCGACGCGTCGTTCCGCGCGGCGGTCCGGCTGCTCGCGAGTCTGATGCCCGAGGCGGCCATCGCGACGGGATCGGAGCCGCCGCTCGAGACGCTCGCGCAAGCGACCGAGCCGCCGCGCACCGTGGGCGCGATCATCCTCGAGGACCCGGCGATGCGAGCGCATCGCGTCTTCGAGCCGCCGGTCGCGCAATTCGCCGCGTTTCTGGACGGCACCCAGGCGAGCCGCACCCTGTACTCGTGCGACGACGGAACACCGATCGTGCACGGCACCGCGGCGGCGGTCATCCGCGAGCGGCGCAACATGCGGCTCTACACGCGTCGGCACATCGTCGCGCATCGCATATACGCCAATCGGCGTCGCGTGCCGGCTTGGCTGTGGACCCGTCTCGCCGAGAGCGGGATGGAGCTGCGCGACACCGCCGAGGACGACGGCGGAGACGGACCACATCCGTTCGCGGCGCGCGACGCGGCGATTCATCGTCTGCAGCGTGATCGCGAGCACGCCGAGCACACGCTCGCCGAGGACTGGTGCCGGCGTGAAGACCGTCCGCTGTTGATCGACGGCGGTATCAGCGGCGTCGAGCCTGTGGCGCGATCGTCCTGTGCCGTCGGGGTGATCAAGAGCCATCGAACGTTATATGCCGAAGGGGACGCGCTCGTGACGATTTTCGCCCTTCGGCGTGGCGAGCGATCGAGTGTGTTTCGCGTCGCGTCGGATTGGCGAACGCCTGTTGCAAGCTGGTATCTGCGCCTGCGCGACCGCGCGGGCACTGATCCGATGTGGGGACTAGTGCGCGTCGAAGTGGCGCATCCCGACCGTGCCGGCGAGCACACGATTGGCGCGCGCGCCGACGAGGTTTCGCGCTGGATTCTCGCCGAAGCGACTCCTGTCTCGCTTCCCGACGCGCGATGGGACAAGATGGTATACGGCGTGCGCGACTGCGAAGAATTCCTGAGAGCTGTTATCTGATGACCGAGATGAGAGACGTCGGGCTTACCGGGGCGGCGGTGGCGCCGCTCGGTCGCGTCGTTGCGACGGAGCGCAAGCCGAACACGCCGCACGAATTTCATTTCTGGACGGCGCTCGATTCACCGGTCGGAATCGGGACGATCGTACGCGTCGAAGGCGACCAACCCGTCAACGGACAGATTCCGCAGATCTATGGAATCGTCGTCGAGGGATTCAGCTACACGGACCTCGCCACGCCGCTGCACGATGTGCTGGGACACGACGGCACGCCGGGCGGCGCGTCGCTCGCCGCGACGCATCGCGCCGAGATCCGGCTTTACACGGCCGCGGTGTTGCGACAAATGCCGGAGGAGCCGCTTCAACCCGTACCCATGGGGCGGGTCTACCTCGCGACGGACGATGACGTCTGGGTCGCGCTGCGGATGGACGGCTACCTCAAAGGAGAGAACCCCACGGGGATTCCCGTCGGCGTGTATCGCGCCGGCGGCACCGACGCGCCGATCTATCTCGACGCGGATTTCCTCATTGGACCGGAGGCGGCGCACCTCAACATCACGGGCGTTTCCGGTCTCGCGACGAAGACGAGCGCGATCGAGTGGATTCTGGCGTCGATCTTCGCGCACTTTCCGGAAAAGAAAGGATCGGTGGCGGCGGTCTGCTTCAACGTGAAGGGGCCGGATCTCTGCTTCCTCGATCAGCCGGGCCAGATCGACGAAGCGGACAAGTCGCTCTATGAAAAGTGTGGCGTTCCGGCGGAGCCGTTCGAGCACGTCCAATACTTCGCGCCGTACAAGCCCGACGGTTTCTCGCTCAACACCCTTCGCTCCAACGAGCAGCTGCTCGGCAACGTGTCGTCGCTCACCTGGGGCCTGCGCGAGGTGCTCCAGTACGCCGAGGTGCTGCTCAACAAGGACGACGTCGATGCCAAGGCCGACGCGCTGATCGACTTCATTAGAGAACGAATAGTTGACCGAGATTTCACAGATCAGCTGCTCGGGAACAAATCCTATCGCGTTCGTTCCTTCGCCGATCTCGAGGAGTGGTTTCGCGACGTTCTGTCGGCGATGGAGAACAAAGGGAACGAGGGATGGCGGACGCATCACGTCGCGACGATTCGCAAAGTGCGAAATCGGCTGTCGAACATCTCGACCCGCTGCGCCGGATTGGTGACGGACGACGGGGGGGTGAGCGATCTCCCCTTCGGGAGCTTTCAGGACCGGACGGTGTATGTGATCGACGTCGCCTCTCTGGAAGAGGACGCTCAGGATCTCATCTTCGCCCGCGTCGTCACCAAGCTTCGCGAGCACCTGGAGAAGCGCGACCTCGGCGTGAACCACGTCATCGTGTTCGTCGACGAGCTGAACAAGTATGCCCCGACTGATGGACAGGACACCTACGTTCGCAAAATGCTGCTCGATCTCGCCGAGCGCGGCCGATACCTCGGCCTCGTGCTCTTCAGCGCGCAGCAATTCCGATCGCAAGTCCACCGTCGCGTCGTTGGGAACTCGGGAACCGCGCTCTACGGACGCATGGACGCCGACGAGCTCGCGACGCCCGGCTACGCCGTTCTCAGTCCAGCCGTGAAAATCAAGTTGGCGACGCTGGAGAAGGGACAGTTGATGGTGCGGCATCCGCACTTCACGCAGCCAATTTTCGTCCGGTTCCCGCGCCCCGCGATCATGCGCGGGCGAGATGGAGCCGAACAGTATCCGCAGGCCGTGGACGTAGAGCTCGACGCGGCGGTGCTGCGTAGCCTGCGGACGTTGGATCCGTCACTCACGCTCGGGTGGGTGCGCGAGGCGATCGGCATTCGTGAGGATGAGGAAGTGATCCGGGCGAGAAACGCGACGCTGCGGGAGCGCCCCGCGGACGTGAAGAAGTTTTTCCAATCGCAGCTTCGTCCGATCGCGGTGCAGCACACGCCGGCTCGACCGATGGCGCCGGCCATCCGCTCCGCGCCAACGGACGATCCGTACGGGTTCTAGGATGTTCTGGTCGGCGCACCGTCTCTCGCTCATCGCCGCTCTCGCTGTCGCCGCTCCGACCATCGCGAGCGCTCAGGCAGTCACGCTTCGCATCAAGCCGCACGTCGGCGACACGCTTCGCATGCGTCTCGATCAGGAGAGCGAGATGACCGGGGTGCGCAAGATGGCGACGGGTGGTGAAGGGAGCGCGATGGTGCTGACCACAATGCGCATGTTCTCGCGCGCGATCGTCGAGGGCGCGTCCGAGGAAGGCACGACGGTGCTCGCCATCACGGACTCGATCCTGACGACGTCAACGGACGAGAAGACGCGCGCGGCCACGCTGCAATCGGGATCGCAGCTCAGGGGACAGCGCGTTCGGTTCCAAGTGTCGCCGGATGGGATGGTCGCGATGCTTCAGGGCGCGGGGCCGGCGCCGCGCGAGGTGGCCCAGGTGGTGTCGCTCATGCCGACGACGTTCCCGAAGGGCGCGATCAACGTCGGCGAAAGCTGGATGCGGGACATGGCGCTCCCAGTCGGCAATGGACTTGGCGCGAAGGTCGCCGGACGTCTCCACGTGACGTTCCGGTTGGATTCGGTGACCCGGGGGGATCTCGCCTTTGTGTCGATGCGCGGTGAGATGCAGCCGGCGAGCGGCCCGGGCGCGGCGTCCGACGCCGTGCTGGAGAAAGGCCTGGTGAATGGCACGATGGTCATCGACCAGAAGCGTGGCTGGCTGGCCGAATCGTGGTTCAGTATCGCGATGAACTCGGCGATGTCGCTGCCGCCGGCGACGGGTGTGCTCTCGATGCGGATGCAACTCCGGATTACACAGCACATGCACACGCTCGACAAGCGCTAACTTAGCTGTCATCCTGAGGAGCGAAGCGACGAAGGAGCTACTGTCCCGAGGTAATCACCAGGTCGGAGAGTAGATCCTTCGCTTCGCTCAGGATGACTGCTCATGCGTCTGATTCACCTCGCAGACCTCCATCTCGGCTACAGGCAATACCAGCGGCTCACTCCCGGCGGCGTCAATCAACGGGAAGCGGACGTCGCGGCGAGCTTTCGCACGGCCATCGACCGCGTCATCGCGCTACGGCCTGATGTCATCGTCGTCGCGGGCGACATCTTTCATAGCGTCCGGCCCACGAACCAGGCGATCCTGCACGCCTTCCTTCAGTTCAATCGTCTCGTGCGACAGCTGCCGGAGACGGTCGTGCTGCTCGTCGCGGGAAACCACGACACGCCGCGTGCCGCGGAGACGGGTGGGATTCTCCAGCTCTTCGCGCAGCTCGGGCTGAGCGTTGTCGATCGCGAGGCGGCGCGGCTCAGTTTTCCCGAGAAGGAACTGTCGATTCTCGCGGTGCCCGATGTGCCCGGACTGATCCGCCCGCCGTTGACGCCCGATCCGACCGCGCGCTTCAACGTCCTCGTGATCCACGGCGAAGTGCAGGGAATGCTTCCGGCCGGCGCCGCGACGACCGACCGTGCGGCGGTCGAGATCACAAACGAAGAGCTGGGCGCGGCACGATGGGACTACGTGGCGTTCGGTCATTATCACGTTTATCGCGAGATCGCCGCGAACGCGTATTACAGCGGGTCCATCGATTACACCAGCGCGAACAGCTGGGGCGAGCTGTACGAGCAGCGGGTCGCCGACATTCCCGGCAAGGGCTTCATCGAACGCGACTTGGTGAGCGGCCGGCACAAGTTCCATCCGCTGCCGCCCACTCGTCCGCTGCTCGACCTGCCGCCGATCAGCGCAACCGGGTTGTCGGCATCCGAGCTGGACGACCGCATTCGTGCACTGGTCGAGGGAATCGAAGATGGCGTGGACGACAAGATCGTTCGCGTCACCATCCGCGACGTTCCCCGGCACATCGCCCGGGAGCTGGATCACAAGATGATCCGCGACTACAAGCGTCGCGCGCTCAACTTTCAGCTCGACCTCCTGCGGCCGGAGGCGACGCGAACGCACGCGTCCGGCGCACCCGGGCGACGTCCGTCGCTCAACGAGCTCGTTCGCGAAAAGCTGCTCGCGCGGCCGCTCGACGCCGATATCGATCGCGCCGCGTTGGTCGATCGCGCGATGAAGTATCTCGACGAAGCGCAGGCCGTCGCGCCGACGGCGGCGGTGATCGAGGCATAGATGCGGCTGAACAGCCTCTATCTCTGCAACTTTCGGCAGCACGTCGACACCCGGATCGAATTCGAGCCGGGGATCACCGGCATCATCGGTCCGAACGGCTCCGGCAAGTCGACGATTCTCGAGGCGATCGCCTGGGCGCTGTACGGGATGCCGGCCGCGCGCGGCACACGCGAATCCATTCGGTCGTACAGGGCCAGTCCGAGGGCGACAGTCCGCGTCGATCTCGATTTCGAGCTGAGCGGCCATCGCTATCTCGTCTCGCGCGGACTGACGAACGCCGAGCTCTATCTCGACGGCGCCTCTTCGCCCATCGCGACGTCGATCTCCGGCGTCACCGATCTGCTGCGCCGTCGGCTCGGCATGAGCCACGAGGAGTTCTTCAACACCTACTTCACCGGGCAGAAAGAGCTGAGCGTGATGGCGGCGATGAGCCCCGCCGAGCGCGCGCAGTTCCTGTCCCGTGTGTTGGGCTACGAGAGGCTGCGTACGGCGCAGGGGCTGATCCGGGAGCGGCGTCGGGCGATCGTGGCCGAGGCGAGCGGGCTGCGCGCGGGAATGGCGGATCCGGCCGTGGTGCAGCGCGCACTGACCGACGCAACCGCGCGGCGATCCGAAGCGGTGACGCACGCGAAAACCGCCGCGGCCCGGCGCGACGCGGCGCGTCGAATCCTGGAAGACATCGCGCCAAAGTGGACCGCGATCCAGCGCGAGCGAGATGCGATGCAGTCGCTGGTCGCGGAGCTCCGTGTAGCGGAAGGTGAGCGCGCGTCGCTTCAGCGCGACGAAGCTCGACTCGATCGCGAGCTCGCCGAGACGACGGAGGCAAAGGACGAGCTGGAGCGGCTCACCGACGAGCTGTCGCCACTGGCGGCGCTGCAGATCGAATTGCGCGAGCTGGATCGTGCGTGCAACGAGGAAAGCCGGCGACGAACGCTGCTCGAGTCGGAGAACGCGCTCGGCAGGGACATCGTTCAGATCCGCGAACGTCTCGTGAAGATCGAAGGCGCTCCGGCGTTGGAGCCGGACGTCACCGCCGCGCTCGAGTGGGCGCGGGCCGAGCTCGAGCAGACGCAGCGCGATCTCGAGGAACGCCGCACGGACTGGGTGCGCGATCAGCAGGAGGCCGAAACGAAGCGACAGTCCCTCCTCGAGCAACTGCAGGATGTCCAACGGCAGCGGGAGCAGATCGTCGAGCTCGGGGAAGGAGGGACGTGCCCGATCTGCGCGCGTCCGCTCGGAACGCATTTTCGGTCCGTACTCGACGTGCTCGACTCGCAGATCGAGTCGATTACGGTGGACGGGAAGTACTATCGCGGCCGGATCGAACAACTGCAGCAAACCCCTCCTGAGCTGGGCTCGCTCGACGAGCGACGCCGCGCCGTGTTCGACAACATCGGAAAGCTCGAGCGTCGCCTGGCCAAGGTGCAGGCGGCGGTGCAAGAGCTCGCGACGCTGACGCGCGATCTCGGATCGAAGGAAGAGCGATACGTGGCCCTGAGCCGTGAGCTCGCGACGATCGCCGTGGAGTACGACGCTTCGCGCCACGCCGAGGTTCGCTCTCGCGTCGAGCGCCTCACGCCGTTGGCCGACCGCGCGACGAAGCTGACCGGACAGGTCGAGCGCGAGCGCGCGCTGCTGGAGGATCGTGAGCGGACGCGTGCGAGCCTTCGCCAAATCGAAGCTCGCGTCGCGACTCTCTCGGCGCAGCGCGCCGCTCTCGCTTTCTCCGAGGAGTCCTACGCCGAGCTCCGTCTCAGGCACGAGCAGTCGGCGGCCGAGTTGCGCGCCTCCGAGCTGGCGGGGGTCGCGGCGGATTCGGATCTCGCTGCCGCGGTGGACGCGCTCGAGGTGGCGGAACGCTCGCGCGCCGAGCTGCTGAAGAACGAGGCCCATCTCGAGCGCCTGACCAAGGAGCGGAAGTTGCACGAGGAACTGGACCGCGCCTTTTCCGATTTGAGAACCGACCTGAATCTCACCCTGCGGCCCGAAATCTCCGACCTGGCGAGCCGGTACATTCGCGAGCTGACGGACGGGCGTTACTCCGAGATCGAGCTGGACGACCAGTACAACGTGACCGTTCTGGAGGACGCGATTCCGAAGCCGGTCATCTCAGGCGGCGAGGAGGACCTAGCGAACCTGGTCCTTCGGCTAGCAATCTCCGAGATGATCGCGGAACGCGCGGGCCAGGCATTTTCCCTGTTGATCCTCGACGAGGTATTCGGATCGCTCGACGAGGCGCGGCGGCACAACGTCGTGGATCTGCTCCGTCGGCTGCAAGACCGTTTCGAGCAGGTCATCCTCATCACGCACATCGATTCGGTTCGCGACGGACTCGATCGTGTCGTCTCGGTGCGCTACGACGAAGAAGCGGGCATCTCGCGGGTGGAGGTCGAGGCGCCGAGCGGCGTCGCGCTCGACGTCCATGCCGGAGCGGCGGACTGATGGCAACGTCACGCGTCTGGCGCCCGCAAGCGATCGAAGGGCCGTTCCGTCCGCGGCTGGAGCAGGTCATCGAACTGAATCAAGTCTTCAGCGATTCGTTCACCGAGCGGTATCGGCGCGACGGCATGGTTGGCGTGCGCGTTCCCTTTCTCAATCCGGCGATCTGGCGCTACGCGATCGAAGATGCCGACGCCGGCGCGATGCTCTGGCGCGACGACCGCGGTCACATCGTCGCCTTCAACATGGTGCACCGTTCGGGAAGCGAAGGCTGGATGGGTCCACTCGCCGTGCGGACGGAATATCAGGGGGGCGGGATCGGCAAGGAGATCGTGACGCGGGGCGTCGAGTGGCTGAAGGCGCAGGGCGCGTCGATCATCGGCCTCGAGACGATGCCGCGCACGATGGACAACATTGGTTTCTACTCGCGCCTCGGATTCCTTCCCGGCCGATTGACGATCACGACGACGATCGACGCGGCGTACGGCGACGTTCCGGTTCAACTCCTCAGCCGTCTCTCGCCGCGGGCGCGCGACGACGCATTGATCGAGTGCCGGGACCTCGTGAACCGGATATTGCCCGGCTACGACTACACGCGCGAGATCACGCTGACCGCGGATCTGGCGCTCGGCGATACCGCGTTGTTGTATCAACGTGACCGGCTCGTCGGCTTCGC
Source organism: Gemmatimonadaceae bacterium (assembly GCA_035535975.1). GTDB lineage: Bacteria > Gemmatimonadota > Gemmatimonadetes > Gemmatimonadales > Gemmatimonadaceae > JAQBQB01. Next base: position 38,199 of record DATLPC010000156.1, read on the forward strand.
GCTCGCTCACAACGCGCCGCTGGTCGAAGGGCGTGTGCGCGAGGAGCTACGCGTGTTGAAGTTGGCGGTCGCCGACGAATCGCATCTCGAGGCATTGGTGCGGGCCGTGTCGGATTTCGCGAGGCGGACCGGCACGCGACGTGTGGCGCTTCGTCTGCAGGGAGAGTTTCTTGGAGCATACCAGCGTTTGATCGCGCTTGGGGGGCACGTACGCTGGACCGATTTGCGAATGTCGCTGACGGACTACGAGGAGAAACGTCCCGCGCGCGGGCTCGTCCTGTCCAATTGGGAGATCTAGGCTCGACCACCCACCCACCCGAGAGTCGCATGCGTTCCCACCCTGTTCGCACTCGCGTCGCGCTGCTGTTCCTTCTCGCGACCGCTGCCTGTGTGCGCCACAGTCAGACCGGACCGGAGGTGGACGCTCGTCCCGAGCCGATCCCGGTTCACGTCAAGAACGAAAACTTTCTCGACATGAACATCGCCGTCGTCGTCAGCGGGGTGAGTCGTCGGCTCGGCAATGTCGTCGGCAACGGATCGGGAGACTTCATGATCGATGGCAACTTGGCCATCGGTCAAACGCTTTACCTCACCGCGACGCCAATCGGCGGCCGAGGTCAGGCGACGTCCGGCGGTTTGAGCGTCGGGCCGGGACAGATGATCGACTTCACGGTGGCGTCGACACTGCGTCAAAGCGTGGCCACCGTACACGACGCGCGCTGACCTGAACTCCGGGTGACGATCCGACTCGCAATCCTGATCGTCACCTATCTGCTCATCGCCGTTCGCCGGGTGCCGCTGCTCCGGCTGAACCGGCCCGCGGCGGCGCTGCTCGGCGCGGTGGCCATGGTCACGATTGGCGGATTGCCCATGCGCGAGGCGTACGCGGCGATCGATCTCGACGTCGTGATCTTTCTCCTCGGCGTTCTGCTGATCACCGGCTATTTGGAATCCGGCGGTTTCTTCGAGTGGGCGGCGCGGCATATCGTCGACCGGGCGCGATCGGCTGCCGCGCTGCTTGGAGCCGTGGTTGTTGCCAGCGGGTTGTTGTCGGCGTTCTTCGTGAACGACACGATCTGTCTCGTGCTCACGCCGCTCGTACTCGCGGCGTTGCGGCCGCTGGGATTGAGGCCGCTCCCGTTCTTGTTGGCCATCGCGCTGGCCTCCAACGTGGGTTCCGCAATGACGCCGACGGGCAATCCCCAAAACATGCTCATCGGGATCGCGAGCGGGATTCACTTCGGGCGTTTCATGGCGTCGCTGACGCTGCCGTCGCTCGGCGGGCTGGCGATCGTGTTCTTTGTGTTGCGCGCCATGCATCGCAAGGACTTGGCGCTGCCGTTGCGCGAAACGGTTCACGCCCCTGAGACGCCGTTCGATCGGCCGTTGGTGATTCGTTCACTCCTCGTCTTCGCCGGAGCCCTGGCGGGTTGGCTCGCCGGCTTCTCGCTGCCACTCGTCGCCATCACCGCGGCGACGATTCTGCTCGTCATCGCTCAGCGCGATCCGGCGGAGGCGTTCGCAAAGGTGGAGTGGTCGCTGCTGTTGTTCTTCGGCGCGCTGTTCGTGGTGATGCGCGGCGCGCGCGATCTCCCGCTCGTCGCGTCGCTCACCTCGGCCGCCGGACGCGCGCTCACCGGCGCGCCGGTCCACGACGCCGTCGTGACGTCGGCGGCGATGACCGCGCTCTCGAACATCGTGTCGAACGTGCCGGCCGTGATCCTCTGGCTCCCGGTGGTCCCGAAGGTCGCGGCGCCCGCATTCACGTGGCTGGTGATGGCGATGAGCTCGACATTCGCCGGCAACCTCACGCTTCTCGGCTCGATGGCGAATCTGATCGTCGCCGAGCGCGCCGAAGCGCGAGGCGAGCACATCGGATTTGTCGAGTACCTGCGTGTCGGCGCGCCGGTGGCCGCGCTGACGATTGCCTGGGGAATCGCGACGCTGGCGCTCGTCGCGCGCTGATGTTAGCTCTTTTCCTTCGGCGTCGGGTGTCGCCGATCGCCGCGTACGACGATACGGTAGATAATCAAGAAGACGCCGACGGTGAGCAACAGGTGGATCCAACCGGGCGCGTCATAAATCAATGCGCCGATGGTCCAAATTATGAGCAGCGCGATGCCGACTAAGATGCCGAGGTCCATTTGGAGTGCGTCGTGTTACGATCGCGCTGGTGAGAAGTCGTGAGTAGTGAAATTGACCGAAGGCCCACTGGTCTCTAAATTGCCTTTACAGAGAGCAGAAGCAACTACTCGGGACGGAGAACTCCGTTTTTGAGCCAACAAGTCCACCGAGTGGGTTCGACAATCTATCACCGACGTCATGCCCCCAGTGCGGGGGAAGGCGGAAGGTTGGTGGTGAGGACCTCATAATTCGACTGGGCTTCACAAAACCCTCTCCGGACCGAACTCTCGAGCCCCGTGGCTAACGCTGCGGGGCTCGATCTTTTTTGGGCGACTCGGCGACTCGGCGACTCGGCGACTCGGCG
>DATLPC010000157.1:0-31375 GCA_035535975.1 Gemmatimonadaceae bacterium
TTACGGGACGTGAATAGGAGTGCTCCCGGGTTCGGCAGCGCCGTCCCCGCGGCGGTTCGTACGGTGACGCTCAGCGCTGCCGTCCCTCCGGCCTTCATCGAGAAGACGTTCAAGCCGTTCGGCGCCCGTACGGTGATAACCGCGGGCGCGTTTGGATCCGCCGGCGTTGTCGTCGACGAGCCGCATGCCGCGCAGATCGTCAGCGGCAATCCGTACCAGAAGCGGCTGAGTCGCATGCCCCTAACATACAGCACGCGGCGCGTCGGCGCGGCTCAACGCACGAGGCGCGCGGTGAGTTGCACCGTGATGACGTGGCACGCATCGCGTGGGACGACCACGCCGGTAGCGCGCCACGCTTGGTAGCCGTCCACCGCGACGGTCACCGCGTAGGTTCCGGGGCGCTCGAAGGCCATCGAGTAGCGCACCGGCGTCCCCGGGATGGCAATAGCCTTCTCGGAATAGCCGCCGTCCTGAGCGCCGGCCGAGCCGGTTGTACCGATCGGTTGTCCGCTCACCGAGTCGACGGCGGTCAGTGTGATTCCAGCGCGAGCCTCCAACGTGCACACGACATCCGAGCCGGGACGGTCGATGCCGTTCGAGCCCGAACTACACGCGCCCGCGACAACCCCCGCCGTGAGGAGCAACCACAGATGATTTGTCGGGCCTTGGCGCACCGTTACCGGTCCGCGGCCGGCGTGTAGCTCTTCAACTTCATCGTAATCGATCCGACCGACGCCTTGGCATTGAGTTGGACGATCACCCGCACGCTGTCGTCCGACAGCCACACACGGCTGTCGCCATCGGCGAACATCGTCGACGTCTTGATGATCGGCTGCACGACGATCGTGTTCCATTCGCGTCCCGCAGCCTCGATCGTCTCACGCGCGACGACTTTGAGCACGACGGGATTGCTCGCCGGCTTGAAGTGACGCGGAATGTCGATCGTCGTTCCGACGGTGAGCGGAATCGTGCGCGCGTAAAAGAGCAAGGAGATGTCGTCCAGCGGATTCGCCACGGAATGCTGCTCCGCTTCGGAGCCGTCACGATACGCTTCGCGCTCGGGAAAAATCTCGTAGTGTTTGCTGCGCAACTTGCCCTGATGCCACTGTTGCTGCGTGAAGCGGAGACTTGCGAACGTAGCCGTGTCGACCCAGCTCTCCATCGTATCGCGCATCGCGTACTTGTAGAGAAGCAGGTTCACGCCGCCCCCGAGCGTCATCCGGAAGCGATACGCGTCGCGCCCGCGCACGGTGTCGATGCCGAGCACGCTGAGCGTTCCGCTCCCGGCATGGATCGGCCCGTAACGCACGTCGTACTCGGCGCGTTCCATCGCGGTGAATGGGTGCGATGAAACGGTTGCGGGCGTTTCTTGGCGCGCCGTCGGCGCGCCCAACAGCAACGTGCCGCCGAGTGACACGGCCAATGCGCTCCGCGTCAGGCGCGCGGCGACCGCGATGAAGTCGGGGATCATCGTAATCCCCTTACTCGACCAAGAGCGCCGTGGCGCTCTTGGGATCGTTCATCGCCTTCTCCGAACCACCACCCGCCGCCATTACCACCAGACCCGCAACCGCACACGCCGCCAACGCTGACAAAGCACTCTTCATTCAGTACCGCCTCAATTGATGGCGCCGGCGATGCACCTTCCGCAGTCCGCCGCGCCGCCCTTCCTTAAGATAATGACGCGCGAGTCCCGCGATGGTTATCAGGTATCGCCAGGCGGATGCAGCATCTCCGTGGAACGAGGAGCAACAGGGGTCGACCAAAATTAGCGTTCTGTAACACGCAGCAACCCGCCGTCAGTCAGCCCCGTTCTTCGTCAGTCCCGTTCTTCGTTAGTCCCGCGATTGGTCAGTTCCGCCGTTGGTCAGTCCCGCCTTTAGTCAGCTCCGCCCTCTCTGAGTTCCGCCCCCCCGCTTTCCGGCGTCAACCGCGTCCCCGGCGGCAACGGGCATCCCCCTTCCGGCTCCGGCGGCCCCACCATTCCGAACATCGCCGCCGCCTCCTGCCGCGTGAACAATCCCCTCATCCCCTCCTCCATCGACCGAATTCGCTTCTGCGCTTCCGGAAGCGCATTACCGAAGACGTCGGGCAGCGCGCTGATCGTGCCCTCGACGAACGTCCGCTGCTCCGCGGTCAGCGCGGACTCCGGCCCCAGGAAGCTCTCCAGGTGCTCTCGCCAGAACCTCGTGCGCTGTTCGTGCGGAACGAAGTTGACGATCACCCGTCGGAACGCGACGGGGAGCATAGCGAGCTCGGCGACAGTGGTCGGCAGCGCCTCACGATGCGCCTCGACCCATTCCAGGATCTCGTCGTGCCGGAGCGGAAACCAGCCGCACGATTCAGCCATCGTCTCTCCAGGTGCGGAGCACTCACGAACCGGCTGATATTTGCCATGGAAACGCTGCCTTCGAAAGTCCGGACGGCCCGGCCGCCCCCCTGGATTGCCGGTGACTCTAGCCATCACCGGTACCCGTCATTTCCCCACTGTGACGGCGCGCACTTTGCTGGCGTGTGACCTGGGATCGGCGCCGGTCACAAATGGCACATCGGATATTTCAAGACTTGAACGGCCGCACGTGGCAAGCTTGGGCCGTCGCGCCCGTCGAGCCGGAGCCTCCAACTGTGGTCAGCGCCGCCGATCCCGCCACGAGTGAACCTCGGCGGCGAAGGATTCGCGTGGAGCTCGGCCCGCAATGGGCCAATGGCTGGCTGACCTTCGAGACGCCCGGCGAAAAGCGACGCCTCGCGCCTTATCCGCCAGGATGGTCGGAGTTCAGCGACGAAGTGTTGGCAGAGCTGTGCATGATGGCGTCCACGGTGCGGCCACAGCGCGCGCGTCGTTAGTCACCCGCGGTCGCGTGCAGTATTTCATCGGGAGTTGTGATCCCCGCGAGAACGAGCCGCACTCCGTCGGAGCGTAAAGTCGTTGATCCGTCACCGCGCATCAGGCGGCGTAGTTCCGCGGACGGCGCGCGCCTGGCGACCGCTTCCCGAAGGGCGTCGTTCATCGCGAGAAGCTCATAAATGCCGACCCGGTCGTGATAGCCCGACCCGCGACAATCCGCGCAGCCGGTTGCCTCCCACGTCGCGGCCATACCCACACCGAGCGATCGCGCCGCATCGGAACCAAGAGTCGCAGCGACCTTGCAGTGACCGCAGATCCGTCGAACCAGGCGCTGTGCGAGCACCGCACGAACGGTGCTCGCCACCAAATACGGGGCAACGCCGAGATCGAGTAGTCTCGTAAGGGCACTCGCGGCATCGTTCGTGTGTAGCGTCGAGAGCACGAGGTGTCCGGTCAGCGCCGCGTGCGTCGCGACTTCCGCGGTCTCGCCGTCGCGGATCTCACCAACGAGAATGACATCGGGATCCTGTCGCAGCAGGGCACGCAGTGCGGTCGCGAAGGTGACGCCGCTGCGCTCGTTCACCGGTACTTGTGGAACGCCGACCTCATACTCGATCGGATCCTCCACCGTGAGAATCTTCTCCCGGCCGGTCCGAATGAGGTCGATGGCGGCATAGAGCGTCGTGGTCTTCCCTGAGCCGGTCGGACCGGTGACGAGCACGATGCCGTGTGTTTGTCGGATCGCCGCTTGAAACCGATCGAGCATCCCAGCCGACATTCCCAGTTCCTCGAGCCCAATCCGCCGACGCCCCTTGTCGAGCAATCTGAGTACGACGCTTTCGCCGTGCAGCGTTGGAACGGTCGAGATTCGTACGTCCACGTGGCGGTCCTGCAGTTTTAGACGGATGCGACCGTCTTGCGGGAGCCGGCGCTCGGCGATGTCCAACTCGCCCATGATTTTGAGACGGCTCACGATCGCCGCACCGAGATGCCGCGGCGGCGAGGGCGCGCCATGCAGGATGCCGTCGATTCGATAACGTATCTCCAAGCCGTCGCCCTTCGACTCGAGATGGACGTCGGATGCGCGGGCGTCGAGGGCTTCGACGAGCAGCAGGTTCACCAGCTTGATCACCGGCGCTTCGTTCGCGAGCGCAACCAGATCGTCGATCGCGGTCGATTCGCCCTCGTCCTGGCCGAACGACGGCGATGCCGCGTCGATGACGCTCTGCGCCGTCGTGTCCGTGGCGTAGAGCCGCTTGATCGCCCCGCGCAGCTCGTGCTCGTCGTGCCGCTCCAGCGACAGCTCGACGTCGAAGAGGATCTCGAGGTCATCGAGCACCTGGACGTCGATGTCCTCTCGCCAGGTCGCAACAACCATTCGGCCATCAGTCACGCCGAGGGGCATGACGCCGGCGTGTTCCAGGTACTGGGCGGTCAGGACGTCCGACTGACGCGTGGCCGCGGCGAGGTTGCTCACGGTGGCGGCGGCTTGGCCGGCGGCGGAGTGACTCGCGCCTTCTCGTCGCGCAGCCAAGGCGACTGCCGTTCGACCTCTCCGCGAATCATGTCTACGTCCGTGTCGTTCTCGATGATGTGCGGAGTCAGGAAGAGAAAGAGCTCGGTGGTTGCACGGGTCGCGACAGCCGATCCGAACAGGTGGCCGGCGAGCGGAATCGCCGCCAGGAAGGGCAGACCGGTGCGAGAGGTTTCTTGCGTACGGTCCACCAGCCCGCCGAGCACCGCGGTCTGTCCGTTCCGCACGAGCAGATGCGTCGACGTCTCTCGCGTACTGATGACTGGCGCGCCGAACTGCACTTCGGTCGTCGCGGTGCTGACTTCCTGTGCGAGTTGCAGATCGACGTAGCCGTCGGCGTTGATCGTCGGCAGAATGGTGAGCGACGTACCCACGTCCTTGTATTGAACGACCTGGTCGCGGATGGCGGCTTCCGTTGGCAACGAGCGGAAGACCTGAACGAACGGACGCTGCGAGCCAACGAGGATCTTCGCTTCCTGATTGTTCTGCGCGAGCAGCACCGGGCGCGAGATGATGCGCACGTCCCCGTGCGATTGCAGAGCGTGCAGAGCGACGTTGATGTCGAACGTGGCGTTTGCGGTGAGGCGTAGGATGAGATCGGCAGTCGAGGAGCTCGCGATCAACGGACCGGCACTCGCGGACGGATCATTGTCGCGGGTGGCACGAGCAGCGATGCCGAGCTCGAGATCGGAACTGTGGCGCACTTCGGCAATCAACATTTCGATCAAGACTTGTCGCGGCCGAAGATCGAGAGCTTCGATGGCTTGCCGGACGATCTCGTAGTCGGATTCAATGGCGTGGACTACCAGCGAGTTGGTGGTCTCGTCCGACACGATCTGGATTGGCGCATGGAGCGTCGCCGAGATACTGACCGCAGTGGTGGCGCCCCGCGGCGATCCGGGCTTCAGGGTATCGGTGCTCGTTGTCGCCGACGGAGTTCCGTTGCGTGCCGGTGGCGCGCTCGCGGCCCCCTGGCCCGGCGACGGCGCCGATCCGAAGATCGACTGAAGTGTCGACGCAAGTTTTGGCGCGCGCGCATGACGCAGGCGATACACGAACAACCTAGACTCGGGCAACGCCGTCCCCTTCACCGCCGCCGAGGGAAGCTGGCTTCGCTGATCCTCCGCCTGCAGCCGGAGGATTCGCTCCTCTTGAATGACCTGCAAGCCGTTCGTCGCGGCGACACTCTTCAACAATGGAAGAACGTCCGCCTTTGCAATCGGCTGATGGAGACGGAGCGTCGTGCGTCGCGGCGGAATGTCCCCATACGACACGTTGAGACCTCCGACCTCGGCGAGCGCGGTGATCACCGTTCGGAGATCGACGTCCTGAAAATCGATGAGAATGCCCGCGACAGTCTGTCGCACCGCCCCGCTATCCTGGCTACGTGCCGGAGCAATCGCGGCGACGACGGATACCGAGAACCAGGCGGCGGCGCGACGGATGCTCATGCCCCGGCGCGCGGCACATGAAGCTCGATGCGGCCACTGTCTGAGGTAGTGAAGACGGCACTTGCCTTTTCGACGCGGCGGAGCTCGTAGCCGCCGATCCGTTGCCCGACGCGAAGGACCACTGCCTGTGCCGCGCCGAGCTGGCAGAGCGCGAAGCTTCCGCCGGCAGAATCCACGACAGTTCCCAAGACGCGCAACGGTTGTGCAATTGCGACGCTGTCCGGCGCGGGCCGCGGCGACTCTGATTCCAGGCGACCAACAACGACGAAGGGGTCGCGCTCGGCCGCGCGCGCGATCAACGCGTCGGATGCCGTTTCCGCAACGGTCGGCGTAGGGATCTCCGCGGCATTTTCGGCCACTGACGGTCTCGAGGAATCGCGGTCCCGGCCACGAACGACCCAAACCAGGACGAGCGCCGAGCCTATGACTGATGTCATTCGGTAAACGGTCCTTGCTCTCATTGCGAATATCCGTGAATCACCGCCACCAGGGAGAGAGATTCCGCACCCGTTGACCGACGCTCCCCATTTTTGTCGATGGCAACCCGGCTGACGTGAATGAGGCGAGCGTTCCGCTCGAGTCGCGTTAACGCGCCGAGGACCGCCTCAAAGTCGCCTTGTGCCCGCAGGTCGATCGTGAGCTCTCTCAACGCGGCGTTCCGAGGGAGAGAGTCGCGCACCTCGAGGCGCTGAACTACCAAGCCGGCGTCACTGAGCGCCGTGGTTACGTCGCGCCCGAACGCCGACATCGCAAGCGCGCTGTCCGCGGCGGCGTACAAGCGAGGCGCTACGCGTCGAGCCACTGCGGCGGCGGCATTCGTCCTTTGGCGGATGACGGTTTGCCCACGAGTAACCGCCTCTTCGCGGTCGAGGAGGACGCTCTGGCTGCGAAGAGCATCGATCGTCTGGCGTACCGAAGAGATGTACGGCTTGACGACAAAGGCGTAGAACACTGCGGGGACAACCGCAACGAGCCCCGTGCGAACGGCACGACGATCGCGCGACGACAAGGCGCGGTTGGCACGTGCCAATCGCCGAACGGCCAGTCGCTCGAAGTGAGGCATGTAAGGTGGTCGGAACTTGATGGGAACGTCTCGCCGCACTATCACTCGACCGGCGGATCTCCATCGCACCGCGGCATTGCAGATCGGCTCGTTTCTTTCAACCCGCCGAGTCGCCGAGTCGCCGAGTCGCCGAGTAGCCGACCAACCGCGTAGCCGAGTAGCATCAAGAATGAACCTTCCCGTAAACCCAACCGTGCTGCCCATGCTCGCCAATCGCGTGAGCGAGCTCCCGCCGGGTGACAACTGGATCTTCGAACCAAAATGGGACGGGTTCCGCACGTTGATTTTTCGCGACGGCGACGAGCTGTTCATTCAAAGCCGCGACGAGAAACCACTCGATCGATACTTCCCGGAGCTCGTCGACGCGCTGAAGGCCCAGCTCCCGCCGCGTTGCGTGCTCGATGGCGAGATCGTGATCGCCAAGGACGGGGGTCTCGACTTCGACGCTCTCCAGCTTCGTCTTCATCCCGCGGCATCGCGCGTGAAGCTCTTGTCGAAGGAGATTCCGGCGTCAGTCGTGTTCTTCGATCTGCTCTCCGACGGCACGCGAAGCTTGTGCGAGGCGCCATTCGTCGAGCGGCGCGCCGCGCTCGAGCGGCTACTCGCCAACGTGTCGGCGCCGCTCCACATCACTCCAGCGACGCGCGACCGCGCCGTCGCCGCCGACTGGTTCTCCCGGTTCGAGGGAGCGGGACTCGACGGCGTCGTGGCCAAGGCCGAGTCGGGTACCTACCAGCCGAACAAGCGAGTGATGCTCAAGGTCAAGCACGAACGAGATTGCGATTGTGTCGTGGCCGGCTTTCGGTGGCACAAGAACAGCGCCCAGACCGCCGTCGGTTCGCTGTTGCTCGGCCTCTATGATGATTCTGGAAAGCTCGAGCACGTCGGAGTGTGCGCAAGTTTCACGGCGGCGAAGCGCAAGGAGTTGGTGACGTTCCTCGGTCCGTACCGCGAAAACGCGATGGACTCGCATCCGTGGAAGGCGTGGGCGGAGTGGCAGGGCGATGGGCCGCAACGCAAACCGGGCGCGATGAGCCGGTGGAGCGCCGACAAGGACCTGTCATGGGAGCCGCTGCGGCCGGAGCTGGTCGTCGAAGTCGCTTACGATCACATGCAAAACGGACGCTTCCGCCACACGGCGCAGTTTCGTCGTTGGCGCGCCGACAAGCGACCGCGGGATTGCACCTTCGCTCAACTCGAGGTCGTTCCGCCGCAGGAGCTCGAAGCGATCTTCCGTTGACGGTCTGCTCGGCTGCTCGACTATCGGTTCTTCATGCTCTCGCGCCACTGGCGCGTCGGATCGTCGTCCGGATCGGGCGTTTCTTGCGGCGGGCGGATGGCCTCAGGCACGTGGCGCAGATTGACGCGAATCCGCGTCCAGGTCGACGAGCGTCCGCGCATCGAGTCGACGAGCACGTCGTCGACGGCGAGGTGCGAGGCCGCTTCCGGATACTTCGCCTTCCATCGCTCCAGTCCCGCGATCGCCTCGGCCTTGTTCGTCGAGTTCGCGATCGTGAGCAACGGCATCTTCGATGCTCGCGCGCGGCCGCCCGCGGGACTCTTTGCGGCGCGCTTCGCCCCCGCCTTCTTCGCTCTCGACGGTGCGACGCGTGGCGCTTCTCCATCCATCTTCTGGAAGTGCGGCGGCCAGGGCGCATCGCCCAAACCAGCGGCCTCGTCACGATCGGCGAGCGCGAGCAGTGCTTCGAGCGAGCCGACGTAATCGTCCATCGTCGCGTGCGGATCGCCGATCGACGCGAACCGCTCCGGCATCGTCAGCACGGTGAAGTCCTCGGGCCGGCAATCGGCGATCTCGTCCCACCCGAGCGGCGCCGACACGCGGGCGTCGGGCAGCGGCCGGATGGAATACGCCGAGCAGGTCGTGCGGTCCTTCGCGTTCTGATTGTAGTCGAGAAACACGCCGTGCCGTTCTTCCTTCCACCACTTCGACGTCGCGAGCTCGGGCGCGCGACGTTCGACTTCGCGCGATAAGGCGAGCGCGGCGCGCCGGACTTCGGTGAAGGTCCACCGATGCTCGATGCGAACGTTGATGTGCATGCCGCGTGAGCCGCTCGTCTTCGGCCAGCCGCGGAGGCCGACGTCGGACAACACCTCGCGAGCGATCAGCGTGACGCGACGCACGTCTTCCCAACCCACCCCCGGTCCGGGATCGAGGTCGATCCGCAGCTCATCCGGGTGATCGAGATCGGCCGTCCGCACGGCATGAGGATGGAGCTCGAGACAGCCGAGGTTCACGACCCACGCCAGCCCCGCGGCGTCGTCGACGACGACCTCTTCGGCCGTCCGACCCGACGGAAAGGACAGCGTGACGGTGCGCAACCAATCCGGCCGATTCTCCGGCGCGCGCTTTTGATAGAACGCCTCGCCTTCGGCGCCATTGACGAATCGCTTGAGGACGATCGGCCGGTCGCGAATGCCGCCGATGGCGCCGCCGGCGACCGAGAGGTAGTACTGGACGACCTCCAGCTTCGAGAGATGGACGTCGCGCGAGAAGTACGGCTTGTCGGGGTTCGAGATCCTGACCTCGCGCCCGTCGATCGCGAGCACCGCCGCGTTGTCGCTCTTCGGCATTCCCGGAGCTTAGGCGGTGGCCTGTGGGAGCCGAAAGTCGGCGACTCTTGACAGAATGCCTAACGGCGTTAAGTATTTGAACCAGGTTTTCCGGACGGGCTATGGGCGTCAAAGAACGACGACAACGCGAGAAGACGCAGGTCCGCGAGAAGATTCTCGACGCGGCCCTCGAGTTCTTTGCCCGTGAGGGCGTCGAGGGCGTCACGATGCGAGCCCTCGCCGACGCCATCGAATACTCGCCGCCGGTCATCTACGCGCACTTTCGGGACAAGGACGCAATCATCCGCGAGCTGTGCAACCGGCAGATCCGCGGGCTCGCCCAGGCGTTCTCGACCTTTGGCGCGCTCGATCCCGTCGAGCGATTGCGACGCATCGGTTACGCGTACACGGACTTCGCGGTCGAGCATCCGAGCCACTTCCGGTTCTTGTTCCTCACGGAGCATGCGCTTCCCGACGAGCTCGGGGACGATCCGGAGCAGAATGCGTACGCGTTCCTCAAGCAGACGGTGAAGGACGGTCTCGCCGCCGGCGTCTTTCGCGCCGGATACACCGACGCCGAGGAGATCGCGCAACTCTGCTGGGGGGGCGCGCATGGATTGGTGGCGCTGCACAACATCAAGGCCGAAGCCAGTTGGATCGAATGGCGCGATGCGCGGACGAGCGCGCGTCGGCTGATCGACGCGACGCTCGATGGCATCGTGAAGCCGGAAGCCGCGAAGCGTGCGGCGCGCCCGGCTTCGCGACGCGCGCCGGTTCGGCGCAGCTCGCGCTGACCTGTCCGGCAGAAGGGAGATTTCTCGCAGTCATCCGTTGGGTAGCAGGAGGCCGTTTTTTTTCGCCGTGAAGTTAACGCTGTTAGCTGTGATACCGCTGTTCATCACTTTGGGAGGCCGTATGGCACCGCGCATCACCGCAGTTGCAGCAACCATATTCTTACCGATCACTTCACTCGCGATGTCCGCCTGCGCGCGCGCCGACGCTAGCGCGGCGAAGGACGCCGAGAGCACCGCCGTGTCGGTCGTCGCACACTCCGCGACCCTGTCCACGCGCGCCTGGTCGACCACGGCGAGTGGAATCGTCCAAGCCAACAGCACCGTCGACGTCGCGTTCCAAGTCCCCGGCAAGATCGTCACGGTCGGACCGGATGAAGGACAGATCGTTCGCGCCGGTCAGGAGATCGCGACGGTCGACGCGACCGAATACCGGCTGGCCGTCGAGCAAGCGTCGGCGCAGGCGGATCGCGCCGCGCGCGACCGCGATCGGAACCAGCCGCTCCTCGCTTCGGGAGGCATCGCGCCCGCCGACATGGACCACCTGGAGAGCGGCGCGCGTCAGAGCGCGGCCGCGGCGGGCCTGGCAAAGAAGCGGCTGGCCGACACGCGGCTCGATGCGCCCATCTCCGGAATCATCGCGCGACGCGCGATCGAAGTCGGCGCGACCGTCGCCGCGGGACAGCCCGCGTTCACCATCGTCGATCTCGACCCCGTGCGGGTGCGCGTCGGCGTTCCGGAAGCCGACGTCGGTCACGTCACGACAGGCGCCCCGGCTACGGTCCGCATTCCCGCGCTCGACACGACCTTTGCCGGACGCGTCTCGTTGATCGGTGTGTCAGCCGATCCATCCACCCGCAGCTACACCGTCGAGATCTCGGTGCCGAATCCCGCCCGCCGATTGCGCGCCGGGATGGTCGCCGAAGCGACGATTCAGACCAAGGAAAATCGTTCCGCGCTGATGGTACCCGCGTCCGCGGTCGTGCACGACGGCGGCGTGAATGCCTCGACGATCGTCTACGTGCTCGACCACGATGGAGCGCGAGTGCACTCCCGCCGCGTCACGACCGGCGTGGCGCGCGGCGATTCGCTCGAGATCGCGTCGGGCATCATCGCGGGCGAACCGATAGTCGTCGCCGGACAGCAACGCCTGCGCGATGGCGCATCGGTGCAGCTCGTCTCCGCCAAGACAGCGCTGAAAGCGACGACGGGAGGGATCCAGCCATGAACGCCACCCGTTTCGCTCTCAGAAATCGCTCGGTGGTGCTCGTCCTCACCGGCTTCGCCGTGCTCCTCGGCGTGCTGTCACTGCTCACGATGCCGCGCCGAGAAGATCCCAAGATCACCATTCGCACCGGCCTCGTGCTCGCGCGGTACCCCGGCGCGAGCGCCCAGCAGGTCGAAGATCAGGTCACACGGAAGATCGAGGAGCGACTCTTTCGTCATCAGGAAGTTCGCAAGCTCAAGACCTTTTCGACCTCGCGCGACGGAGTCGTCGTCGTGAACGTCGAGCTCGAGGAGTGGGTGAAGGATCCCGACCGCTTCTGGGCCATGCTGCGGCACGACATGAACGAGCTGCATTTCGCCGAACTGCCGCCGACCGTGCAGGGGCCGATCGTCAACAGCAACTTCGGCGACGTGGTGGCGATGCTTCTCGCGGTACGCGGCCCGAGCTACGGTTCACGCGAGCTGCGTGAATATCTCGATCGGATCGACGACGCGATTCGCACCATTCCCGAGGTCTCGCGCATCAATCGTATCGGCGAGCAGCGTGAAGAGCTTCGTGTATCGACGAGCAACGCGCGCCTCGCCGGATTCGGCATCACGCCGCTGCAGGTGGCGGGCGCCGTTCGCTCGCGCACGGCGCTCCTCGATGCCGGTACGGTCGACGCCGGCGACGCTGGTCGCGTGCCGATTGCCGCCAAGAACATGTTGACGAGCGAAGACGCGCTGTCGCGCCTCCTCGTCGGAACTTCACGCGACGGCCGGCCTGTCCGCGTCGGAGACTTCGCCGACGTCGAGCGACGCTACACCGACCCGCAGTTCGTCGTACGCGTCGACGGCGAAAGCACCGTCCTGCTCGCCATCGAGATGCAGGAAGGGCATAACATCGTGAAGTTCGGTGATGAAGTGCGGCGCAAGCTCGCCGAACTCCGTCCGACGCTTCCCGCCGATCTCGTCATCCAACCGATCGCCGACCAGCCGGAGCACGTGCAGCATCGCATGGTCGAATTCGGGCGCGAGTTTCTCATCACGCTCGCGGCCGTCATCCTCGTGACCGTGTTGCTGCTGCCGCTCCGCGTCGCCGCAATCGCCGCCGTGGCTATTCCGATCACCGTCGCGATCACCGTCGCCATCCTCAATGCCGTCGGCATCGAGCTGCACCAGGTGACGTTCGCCGGCCTCGTCGTCGCACTCGGCATCGTCGTGGACGACGCGATCGTCGTCGTCGACAACTATGTCGAGAAGCTCGACCACGGCATGAGCCGGCTCGAGGCGGCGTGGCGCTCACCAACCGAGCTCGCGGTGCCGGTGCTCGCCGCCACGCTCACAATCGTGGCGTCATTCCTCCCGCTCGCATACCTGCCCGGCGCGCCGGGAGAATTCATTCGCGCGATGTCGTTCACCGTCGCAATCGCCTTGATGGTGTCGTTCGCCGTCGCGATGCTGCTGACGCCGATGCTCGCGCTGACGCTGGTGAAGACCGGGTTGCACCAACCGAACACGGCGACGACGAACACGAACCCACGCCGTACGCCGCTCGATATGATGCAGTCGGTCTACGAGCGGGCGATGGGCGTCGCGATGCCTCGCAAACGGCTCACGATGGTCGGCGCCGTCGTTGCATTCTTCGCCGGTCTCGCGCTGATGTCGGCGGTGCCGTACCGCTTCTTCCCGATGAATGAGCGCGACCAGCTCATCGTCGACATGTGGATGCCCGCCGGCACTCGCTTGGCCGGCACCGATGAGTCGCTGCGGCGCCTTGAGGAGGCCATCCGCAAGGAGCCCGGCGTCCGCTCCGTCGCCGCGTTCGCCGGCGGGGGTGCGCCGCGCTTCTACTACAATCACAACCCTGAGCCCCCGACGCCGAACTTCGGCGAGTTGCTGATCAACACCGAGTCGCCCGAAGCGACGACGACGCTCGTGGACCGGCTCCACAACCGGGCCAACCAGATCGTTCCCGAAGGCTGGGTCTACGTGAAGCCGTTGCAGCAGGGACCCGTATTTGCCGCACCGAACGAGATTCGTCTCGTCGGCGACGACGCACGACTGCTCCGCACCTACGGCGACAGCGTCGCTCGCATATTCGAGCACACGCCGGGTAGCGCCTACGTCCACACCGATTGGCGCGACGAAGAGCTCGCGCTCAGCCTCAACGTGAAACCGGAAGTCGCCACTCGGCTCGGGTTGAGCGACGCGGACATTGCGTCGCAATTGGCCGGGTCATTCGCCGGCGCGCCGATCTCGACCTTCTGGGAGGGAAAGCGCGACCTCGATGTCACCTTCCGCCTCGACGGCGCCGAGCGCTCGGGCATGGATGACGTGAGCGCGGCGTACCTCGTCTCGCCGACGACCGGCGCGCGCATTCCTCTTCGCGAAGTGGCCAATGTCTCACCGGAGTTTCGCCCAAGCCGGATCGTTCGCCGCAACGGCGTTCGCACGTTGACGGTTCGCAGTTTCGCCGGACCGGACATCTTGCCGTCGGTCGTGCTCAAGGCTGCCGCGCCGAAGTTGGCCGCCCTCAAGCTGCCCGCCGGCATGCGCATGGAGTTCGGCGGCGAAAAGGAGGGGTCGGCGGAGGTCCAGGGCGCGGTAAACGTCGCACTGCTTGCGTCGCTGATCGGCGTCTTCCTCATTCTTCTGTTCCAATTCCGCACGGTGCGGCATCCGCTCGTCGTCATGACGTCGATCCCGCTCGCCGTCGTCGGCGCGGCGCTCGGACTCGTGATCACCGCCAATCCGTTCACCTACACCGCGAACCTCGGACTCAACGCGCTCACCGGCGTCGTGGTCCGAAACGCGATCATTCTCGTCGACTACGCGAACGAATTGCGGCGCAACGGAATCGATATCGAGACCGCCGCGCTGTTGGCCGGCCGGCGGCGCTTGCGTCCGATCTTCCTCACGACGATGGCGGCCGCGCTTGGCGTCACGCCGATGATTCTCTCGCGGTCGCCACTCTGGTCACCGATGGCGAGCGTGATCGCGGTCGGACTCGTCGTCTCGATGATCTTCACGTTGATTCTGGTGCCGGTGCTCTACGTCGTCATCGAGCGTCGCCATGAGCGCCGTGCCGCGCGACGACAGCATGAGTCGTTCGACGCGGAAGTCGTTTTGCCGGCGTCCGTGAAGATTCCGGCGGGCATCGCGGCAATGAGCCCGGTTACGACCGCCGCGTTGGTCGTCGGGCTCGGACTCACGTTATCTCTCGCGCCGCAACGGGCGGACGCGCAGGCGATGCGGCTGACGCTCGACGACGCTGTCTCACTCGCCCTGAAGCAAGGGTACGCGACGCGACTCGCCGCGGCCCGCGTCGCCTCGGCGGAATCGCACGAGCGCGGCGCGGCGGCGGACATGTTGCCGCAACTGTCGGTGACCGGCAACCATTTGCGCTCGAGTGGTCGCACGACGATCGTCGTTCCGCGCGGTGCGCTCGGCAACGAGTCGTCAGGATCGCCGCTGCCCGCCACCGATCGCCGGTTCGATCAGGGGGCGGCGGCGCTCACCTACACGCAACTCTCGCTCACGCAGCCGGTCACGCAACTGTGGCGCATTCGACAGGCGCAGCAGCTCTCCGCGGCGCAGACGATGGGTGCCGTCGCCGAACGGGCGCGGGCGGAAGCCGATGTGCGGCTGACGGTCGAGCGCTTGTACGCCGCGGCGCTGATCGGGCGAGCGCGCGAGCACGCCGCGGAGCTCGCGATGCGCGTGGCCTCACGGCAAGGCGTGGATATCGAGCACGCGGTTGCCGCGGGGATCGATGTGTCGGCACAGGCGCTCGGGGCGACCGCGTCGACCCTCGACGCGAAGTATGTCGTGCTGGCCGCGGCGGATTCGGCGTCGGATGCCGAGAGCGAGTTACGCAGCGCGCTCGCGCTTCCCGTCGGGACGCGTCTCGAGCTGGTCGTGCCCGAGGTCTCGAGCGAGGCGCTGGCGACCCTCGACGTCTACACCGCGAGGGGCTTCGCGGCAAGTCCCGAAGTGGCGGCGGCGACTGCCGTGCTGGACCAGGCTCACCATGCGACCGCGCTCGCCCGCGCTGATTACATCCCCGATCTCGGCGTCGGCGTGACGATGACCACGCTCAGCGGCGTGAGCTTCCTGCCACAGCACGCCGTAGGGCTGAGCATTCAAGGTTCGTGGACGATCTTCGATTGGGGGAAGCGTGGCGCGCTGTCGCGCGAGCGCGCGGCGCAAGAAAACGCGGCATCGATCGGCGTCGCGCTGGCCCGCGACCGCGTATCGGTCGAGGTGGAGCGCGCGTATCGCGACGTGCAACGCGCCGAGCGTGGCGCGGAGGTCGCTCGCGCGGCACTGGATGCGCGTCGTGCCGCGTCGCGAATCACGCAGGACCGTGCGGCACGCGGCCTCGTCGCCGAGGCAGCGCTCGCCGCCGCCGAAGCCGATATGGCGGAGAGTGAAACGCGAGCGCTCGCGGCGACGTTGCAAGTCCGACTCGCCCGCGCCGAGTTGCGACGAGTCACGGGCGGTTGAGCTCCCGCGTTCATCCAAGGCTCCCGCCTCAGAACGAGCGCGGGAGCCCGAGCACGTGTTCGCCGACGTATGACAGGATCAGGTTCGTCGAGATCGGCGCCACTTGATATAGACGTGTCTCGCGGAACTTGCGCTCGACGTCGTACTCCGCGGCAAAGCCGAAGCCGCCATGCGTCTGGAGACAGACATTCGCCGCCTCCCACGACGCCTTCGCGGCGAGATACTTCGCCATGTTGGCTTCGGCGCCGCACGGTTCGTGATTGTCGAACAACGTGCATGCCTTCCATCGCATGAGATCCGCCGCCTCCGTCTCGATCTGGCATTCGGCGATGGGGAATTGCACGCCCTGGTTGCGGCCGATCGGACGGTCGAATACGACGCGCTCGTTGGCGTAGGCCGTCGCCTTTTCGATGAACCACCGTGCGTCGCCGATGCACTCGGCGGCGATGAGCGTGCGCTCGGCGTTCAGTCCGTCGAGGATGTAGCGGAACCCCTTCCCTTCTTCGCCGATCAGATTCTCGGCCGGAATCTCCAGATCGTTGAAGAACGCCTCGCTCGTCTCGTGATTTACCATGTTGCGGATCGGGCGCAACTCGAGGCCCTTGCCGAGCGATGCCTTGATGTCGACGAGAAAGAGCGACATTCCCTCGGACTTTCGCGCCGACTGGGCGAGCGGAGTCGTTCGCGCGAGGAGGACGAGAAGATCCGAGTGGTGCGCGCGAGACAGCCAGACCTTCTGTCCGTTCACGAAATAGCGATCGCCGCGTCGCACGGCAAACGTCGCTGTTTTCGTCGTGTCGGTGCCGGTCGTCGGCTCGGTGACGGCCATCGACTGGAGGCGTAGCTCGCCGCGAGCGATGCGCGGCAGGTAGGCGCGCTTTTGCTCGTCGGAACCGTGCCTGAGCACCGTCCCCATGTTGTAGAGCTGGCCGTGACAGGCGCCGGAGTTTCCTCCCGTTCGATTGATCTCCTCGAGAATTACGGATGCCTCGGCGAGACCGAGTCCCGCGCCGCCGTATTCCTGCGGGATGAGCGCCGCCATCCAGCCGGCCGAGGTCAGCGCTTCGACGAATTCCTCGGGATATCGCTGCTCGGCGTCGAGTCGCTGCCAGTAGCTGCCGGGAAACTCGAGGCAGAGCGCTCGGACCGATTCTCTGATTTCAGGATAGGACTCGCGCGACAACGTCATTTCCTCATCTCATGGCGCCTCGAATATGCCACGACACGGTTGCGATCGGATAGCGAGCGGGCTTGCCCTTGTTCGACGTTCGCACGAGAATCCGCGTCGTGCTCGAGGAATGGATCGGCCGGACCCAGCGAACTAACGATTGGATCACGCCAAGTCGCGTCGCGGCGTGGCACGCCACGCTCGATCACGGGGTAGATCCGCCGAGCGATGGCGATCCCGCCCCGCTGGGGTTTCACTGGACGCTCGGACAGCCGACTGCCCGCGAGTCGGAGCTCGGACCCGACGGACACGCGCGGAAAGGCGGCTTTCTTCCGCCGGTCGCCCTGCCGCGTCGGCTGTGGGCGGGGAGCCGGGTCTCGTTTCTTCATCCGCTGCGCGTCGGCGAGCGCGTCGAGCGCGTGTCGGAGATCGCATCGATCAGCGAAAAGAGCGGTAAGGAATCGCCGCTCGTGTTCGTGACCGTGCGGCACCAGTTGCTCGGCGCGAGCGGTGTGGCGATCGAAGAAGAACAGGATCTCGTGTACCGCGGGGCCTCGAGTGCCGGGTCATCCGGCGCGGCGCGTCCGGAAGTTGGAATTACCGTCGCGGCGTGGCAGCGAACGATTCACCCCACCGAGACGCTGCTCTTCCGCTACTCGGCGCTGACGTTCAACACGCACCGGATTCATTACGACCGGCGCTACGCGACCGAGGTGGAAGGCTACGCTGGGCTCGTCGTCCACGGACCGCTGATCGCGACGCTGCTACTCGAGCTCGCGGAGACGCAGGTCTCGCCGGAGCGTATCGCCCGCTTTCACTTCAAGGCCCGGCGCCCGACGTTCGACACGTCGGACTTCGGCGTGTTCGGCGCGCCGGACGACGAAACGGGACGCCTACTCCTGTGGTCGACGACCAACGACGGCGCGAGGGGCGTCGACGCCGAAGTCTGGCTTCGGCAGTGACCGACGCCCGTCGCGTCTGTGGCTACGGCGTGATGACCTGTCCCGGCCGGCCTTTGTACTTCTCATACAACCGCGACTGACGATCGTCGGCCGGCACCAGTCGGCCCTTGATGAAGAGATTCGTGACCTGGGTGCGGAGATCGAACGGATCGCCGGACATCACGACGAGATTCGCGAGCTTGCCCTGCGCGATCGATCCGATGTCTTTGTCCGCGCCGAAAATCTCCGCCGGCCAAATTGTGAGCGCCTTGAGAGCGCCTTCGGGCGGCAGTCCGTAGGCGATGGCCAATTGCGCGTGGAACGGTACGTGGCGCGCATTGGAACCATTGCCGGTGGAGAACGCGAATTTGACGCCCGCGTCGTAGAGAAGACCGGGCTGCGCGTAGACCTCGTCGTACGGCTGCTCGTCGCCGGGTGCCGACTCGATCGAGCCGAGCACCACCGGGATGTTCTTTTGCGCGAGCAGGGTGCGGACTTTCCACGCTTCACCGCCGCCCTGAATCACGACGCGAATGCCCCATTTCTCTCCGAAGGCGATCGCATCCTTGATCGATTGTTCGCTGCTCGCGCCGATGATCGCCGGCACCTTCTTGGCGAACAGCGGACGCATCGCCTCGTAGACGAGATCGACGTTCGTCATGCCCGCCGTCCGCTTCGCGTCGTAGTCCTTCGATTCCTGCATGAACCGCTCGAGCTCCGGACCAGCGTTCGCGTCGGGCGCCGCGCCTCGTCCGCGGCCACCACCGCCGCCGCCGCGTCCCCGACCGCCACCGCCAGGGAGATTGATGACGATTCCGGCGTCGCGCACGACCGCGATATCCTCCCAGGTCCAACCGGCCGTATTGATCAGCGCCGCTTGACCGCTGATCGATCCGCCGGTCGGCGTCGTGATCACCGACGTCACGCCGTTCATGCGGGTGACGCCGAGGATCTCGCTTTCCACGTTCAATCCGACCACCGCGCGAATGTGCGGATTGAACTGTCCCATCTCGCTCCGCATCGTCATCGTCTGGACGCCGCCGATCTCCTGGAGACCGATGCCCGTGTTGGCGTCGATCATTCCGGGATAGACGAACTTGCCCGCCGCGTCGATGATTTGCGCGTTGGCCGCGTTGATGTTCTGACCAACCTGCGCGATGCGCCCATTCCGTATGAGAATGCTCGTGTTGGCGAGACGCTCGCCTGTCCCGGTCACGACGGTTCCGCCGCGAATGAGGAAAGTGCCGTCCTTGCCCGGCGACGCCTGCGCGCCGAGGACCACCGGCGCGAGCATGAGGGCCGTGGTCAGCCCGATGGACATGAGCTTCATCGGTCGCCTCCCGGGCCCTGCGTCGCGACTTTGCGCAGCGTCGACGCGTCGTTGCGATCGAAGTACACCTTCCCGTCGATGATCGTATACTCGACCATCGCCTGCGCCGAGAACGGGTGCGCGGAGAAGACGGCGATGTCCCCGTCTTTCCCGACGTCGAGCGTCCCCACCATCTTGTCGACGCCGAGCTGAATCGCCGGATTCAGCGTCACCATCTTGAGCGCTTCGTTCACCGGCATATTGCCGTAGCGGACGCCGATACCCGCCTCCTGATACAGACGGCGGATGCGCTCGTCCGAGTCGGAGTTCACCGACACGACGATTCCGTGCTGCGACATGAGCGCCATGTTGTACGGAATCGCATCCCACGCCTCGACCTTGTAGCCCCACATATCGGCGAAGGTGGACGCCATCGCGCCGTGCTTCGCCATCTCGTCGGCGACCTTGTAGCCCTCGAGCACGTGCTGGAAAGTGTGGATCTTGAACCCGAACTCGTCGGCGACACGGATGAGCATCAGGATCTCGTCGGCGCGATAGCTGTGCGCGTGCACCTTGAGATCGCCGTGGAGAATGTCGACGAGCGCGTCGAGCCTCAGATCTCGGCGCGGCGGCAGGGCATTCGGGTTCGTCTTCGCCGCGGCCCGGTAGTCGCTCCACGCCTTGTCGTACTCTTTCGCCTTCGTGAACCAATAGTGGTAGAGGTAGTCGACGCCCATGCGCGTCATCGGGAATCGCCGCTCGTCGGCCGCGGTCGTCGAGCCGGCGCGCGTGACGTTCTCGCCGAGGGCGAACTTCACGATGCGGAACGCCCCCTTGAAGTACATGGACTCGGCCGGCATGCCCCAACGCATCTTGATGACGCGCGATTGACCGCCGATCGCGTTGGCGCTGCCGTGCAGCAGATTCGCGGCGGTGACGCCGCCGGCAAGCGCGCGATAGATCACCGGGTCGTCGTTCTTGAGCTGGACCTGGACCTCCGGCGTCACCGACTCGCTGTTCTCGTTGATGCCGTTCTCGAGTGCCGCGTGCGAATGCGCGTCGATGATGCCCGGCATGACGAACTTGCCGGTACCGTCGATCACGCGAACACCGGCAGGCGCCGTGACGTCGCGCCCGACCGCGCTGATCTTGCCGTTGCGCACGACGATCGTGCCGTTCTCGATGTCGCCGTGCGAGATCGTGATGATCGTCGCGTTGCGAATCGCGATGTCCTGGGCGCCGAGACGCGCGGTCGCGACAATCGCCAAACCCAAAAGGGCGATGGCGGAACGTGAGATTGGTCGCATGTAGAGGTTGCTCATTGGTAGAGGCGACCTTCGATGAAGACGTGCGTGATCGGGTTGCCGCTCGCGAACAGATCGTTTCCCGTCACGACGACGAGGTTGGCGAGCTTGCCGGGTTCGATCGTGCCGACCGATGAGGCGATGCCGAGCACGGTGGCCGGCGTTATCGTCGCGGCGCGCAGCGCGTCGTCTGGGCTCAAGCCGGCCTCGATCGAGGCGCGGATTCGGTCGCGGAAGGTCGCACCACCCGCGCCGCCGAACGACGCCAGCGCCACCGGTACGCCGGCTTTCGCGAGCGCGGCGGCGTTGGCCTTCACGAGGCCGGCGGTGGGATCGGGAGCACCGGCCGCAAGCCTGGTCGCACCGAGCTTCAGGAATTCATGTCCGGTGACCGAATCCACGGCCGGCCACTCGAGACTGACGACCGCCGTCGCGCCACTTTGCTTGAGCGTCGCGATCGAGCGCCAACCTTCGCGCGCGCCGACGACCACCGGATTCTTGAGACCCATCTCTTTCGCGATCTCGGCAACGCGCGTCATCTCGCGCTCGCTCGACGCCAGGAACCACGCCGGCATCTCGTTCGCCGCGGTCGGCATGAGGGCACGTGTGAACGGATCATTCGACGGACGTGCCCCCGGCGTTCCGGCGCGCATCGCCTTGTCCAGTCGAATCTCGTATTGCGCGTCGAGGAACGATTGCCGGATGAGCGCAAACGTGCCGATGCCGGCGTTCGGATAGACCCCGCCGCGGCGCGTGCCGAACGCCACTTCCTGTCCAACGGAATTGCGCAGCGCGAGACGAGCTTCGTCTCGGTTTCCCGTCAGCGCCGCACCCACTCGGCCGGGAAAGATCCCACCATTGAAGACGAGTCCGACCGTCGTTACTCCGCCGGCGCGCAATGCTTTGAGCTCCTCGGACGTCGGCTGAAACATGTCGGCCGCTTCGGCGCTCGCGTCGAGCTCGGGAATCACGGCAGGCGGCAGCGGGGTCGATCCGCGAGCGGCGCCAGCGCCACCTCGCCCGGCGGCACCGCCGCCACCGCGACCGCCTCGTCCTCCACCGCCGGCAGGTGCGCCGGCCTGCGCGACCGTAGCCGCTGGCACCTCGCGCGTCGGATTGGGCAGACCGATGCTCGTCGCGGCGTCGATCAGGCCGGGGTATACCGTGTGGCCGGCCATGTCCATCTGCACTGTGCCGGCGGGAATGTTGACCGTCGCACCGACGGCGGCGATGCGTCCGTTGCGAGTGAGCACCGTGCCGCGCTCGATGACGCGGCCCGGCGCGGCGACGATGCGAACGTTGGTGAGTGCGATATCGGCGGCCGGCGGTACCGCGGGTGCGCCGGCGTTCGGCGATTGCGCGAGCGCGGCCGCGAACGCGGCCGGCAGGGCGACAATAGCCAGGACAGGCCCACGTGGCATTGACGCGCTCCTGACGAGAGGATGGGGGGCTGGCCGAGAAGCTACATGCAACGTCCCCAAACGCTAGCTTGCCTGAAATTCCCGAAGGCGCCGCATGGAGATCTCACGCATCTGGGACGGTGGAATTCGTCACCATCATGTGGCTCACATGGCTCGACGCCGTGCGGCTGTTCAGCGGCGACGACTACGAGGTGGCGGTCGTCCCGCCCGCCGCGCGTGCTCTATTGAGTCGCCTCGACGCGCGATCGGCCCACTACGAGGTGCAGGAACGCCGGCTTGCGCACTGATTCCTTACGTCTGCCAGGAAACCGTTCCAACCGGAAACCGTATCTAAGGAGAGTCCCCAACCCGACTCTCATGCGTTCTCTCGTCCTCGCCGTTGTCGTCCTCGCGCCGTCGCTCCGTGCACAGGCCCCTGGCGGCGCCGCGTGCGCGTCGCCGCCGTCACCCGCGACCGCGCAGCCCGCAACGATCCCGATCGACGTCTACAGTAATCACGTCTACGTGAAGGTGTGCGCCGGCGACCGACCGCTGGATTTCATTCTCGACACCGGCGCCGGAGCGACATTCCTCGACCTCCATACCGCCGAGCGATTCAACATCAAGCTGGGCAGCAGCTTCACGGGCCGCGGCGCCGGTGCCGGGACGATCGCCGGCGCGCAGCTCGACCACGTGAACGTTCGACTCGCCGGCTCATCGCTCGTCCAGCCCGTCCCGTCAGCGCTCGACCTCTCGCGGCTGCCGCCACGCGAGGGACATCGGATGGACGGTATCCTCGGCTACGATTTCATCAAGCGGTTCGTCGTCGCGATCGACTACGTGAAGCAGGAGCTGAGGCTCTACGACGCGCGCACGTTTCGCTACGACGGCCCGGGCGCCTCGATTCCCGTCACGTTCAGTGGCAATCACCCGCACGTCGACGCCGAGGTGCGGCTCTCTGACGGCTCGACGATCAAGGGACGCATGGTGGTGGACGTCGGCTCGAGCGGCCCGCTGGCGCTGACCAAGCTGTTCGCCGACGAGAATCACCTGCGCGACCGCGTCGGCCCGACGGTTCACCGACGAAGCGGCGGCGGCGTCGGAGGTCCGGTGACCGCGGATATTGGGCGTGTCGCAGCGCTCAAGATCGGCGGCGTGGAGATCGCACGACCCGTCACGTCACTCCAGGGCGACTCGGCGGGCGTCATGACCGGGAACGCCGACTGGGTCGGCAACATCGGCGGTGACATCTTGCGACACTACACCGTCTTCCTCGACTACGCGAACAAGCGGATGATCCTCGAGCCGCACGCCGGCACGAGCGAGCCGTTCGAGGCGGACATGTCGGGTCTCATGCTCGTGATGAACGACAGTCTCACGTCGGCGACGATCGATTACGTCGTGCCGGGTTCGGCGGCGACGGACGCGGGCTTGGCCGTCGGCGACACGCTTGTGTCGATCGATGGACGGCCGGCGAATGGAGGGGCGATCCGTGAGCTCCGAAAGCGTTTCCGCCGTGACGGCGAGCGAATCGTGCTCGTGGTTCGTCGCGGCGGAGAAACGCGAACGGTAACGCTGGTACTGCGCCGACTCGTGTAGCGCGCGCTACTGGAGCTTGGCGCCGAGTACGTCGAGCCGCTCGATCACCGGCGGGGACGACAGCAGCACGGGCGCCTGCTCCATCAGCGCTTGGGCGATCGGCCCGTTGAGGTGCGTCTTGCGCGCCGCCTCGTCGCGGAATGCGTCGAAGATCGCGAACGAGCTCTTGCTGAGACGGAGGGCGAACCAGAGCGGCGTCGTCGCCTCGGCGTTCGCCAACTCCAGTCCTTGCTTCAGGAATGCCTCGACGGCGTCTTCCTTCCCCGGCTTCGCTTCCAATCGAACGTATAGGCTGTGCTTCAACATGTTGATCTCTCCTGAGTGGTTGAGTGTTGCTCAGACGAGTCTACGGCCGTCGTCCCCGGGGGGGTATTGGCAAGAACGTCATTTTTCGTATCATTATTGCCATGCGCATCGACATCCTCGTTCTCGACGACGTGTTCGACCTCGGCCTGTCGGCGGTACTCGACGTGTTCCGCACGGCGAACGAGCTGAACGAGGTCGCCGGCCTCGGCGTGGCGCGGTTCGAGCCGCGTATGGTGGGGGTTCGCAAGACCGTCACGACGTCCCAGGGCCTTCGCGTGCCGATCTCACGAATCGGAACGCGCGCTCCGGACTGCGTCGTCGTTCCCGCGATCGGCTTCAAGATGCCCGGGCCGCTCGAAGCCGCATTGCGTCGGCCGGACGTCCGAGACAGCGGCGACGTCCTTCGACGCTGGTCGCGTCAAGGCGCGATGGTCACCGCCGCCTGTATCGGGACGTTCATCCTGGCGGAGTCCGGGCTCCTCGACAACGAGCGATCGACGACCACGTGGTGGCTCGCGCCCTTCTTCCGGAAACGCTATCCCGC
Source organism: Gemmatimonadaceae bacterium (assembly GCA_035535975.1). Classification (GTDB taxonomy): domain Bacteria; phylum Gemmatimonadota; class Gemmatimonadetes; order Gemmatimonadales; family Gemmatimonadaceae; genus JAQBQB01. The sequence continues at coordinate 24,545 of DATLPC010000157.1, forward strand.
GGTAGTGCTCGACGAATCGGAGATGATCGTGAAGTCCGGGCGATTCGTGACGGCAGGCGCCGCGCTCGGGCATATGGACCTCGCACTCTGGCTGGTGAGGAGCGTGAGTCCACAACTCGCCACACTCACCGCCAAATATCTCATCGTCGACTCGCGGCCGACGCAGTCGGCGTACGCGCTCGCCGACCATCTCGTGCACGACGATCCGATCGTGCAGCGCTTCGAGAGCTGGGCGCGCGGCCGCTTGACGCGCGGCTTTTCGCTCGACGAGGCGGCGAAGACGGTCGGCGCGAGCAAGCGCACACTCGCCCGTCACATGCAGGATGTCCTCGGCAAGTCGCCCCTTTCATACTTCCAGACGCTGCGCGTCGAGCGGGCCGTCCATCTGCTGAAGACCGGCAATGCCAGCGTCGACGAGATCGCTAGTCGCGTCGGTTACGCCGACGGCGCAACCCTCCGCGCGCTGCTGCGCCGTGAGCTGAACGTCGGGGTCAAACAGCTGAGGAGCCGATAGCACCGCTGCTTGGCTCGATTAGCCTATTCTACCCTCAGCACCGCGTTCGGATCGACGCGCGCCGCGCGGCCGGCGGGCGCGACGCTGGCGATCACGGCGACGAGACCGGTGACGACGACCACCGAGACGAACGTCAATGGATCGTTCGGCGTTACGCCGTGCAGCAAGGAATTCAGCACACGGGTCAGCGCGAGCGCCGCCACGATACCGATGACCAATCCGGCCATCGCCTGCTTCACGCCCGAGCGCAGAGCGATCGCCATCAGGTCCATTGGTGTCGCCCCCAGTGCCGCGCGAATCCCCAGCTCGTGGAGTCGCGACGCGACGACTTGCGACACGATGCCGAAGATGCCGATCGCCGAGAGCAGCAGCGCGACCACGCCGAACACACCAAGCGTCTCCATCGCGAAGCGCTGCCCACCGATCGCGGCGTCGACGATGTCGCGCATCGTACGAACCTCCGACACGGGAAGCCGCGGGTCGATCGACCTCACCTGCCCTCGCACGGCCGAGATGAGTTTCTTCGGGTCGCCGTCGGTCTTCACGACGAGACTCATCGCCCGCCGCGTGTTGCCGGGTGCGACGGCGAACTGCGCGAGCGTCACGTAGAACTGCGGCTTCACCGCTCCGACGAGTGCGTTATGGCGCACATCGTCCACTACGCCGACGATCGTGTATGCCTTCGTCGAATCGGAGCCGCCGATGCGAACGCGGCCGCCGAGCGCGCGGCGTCCCGCGAAGTACTGCTGCTCGAACGCGCGGTTGACGATCATCGACAGTGGCGCGCGCATGTCGTCGCTCGACGTGAAGGTACGCCCTTCACGCAGCGTGAGGCCCATCGTCTCGAAATAGCCCGGCGTCACGATTTGCCAGTCGCCCGGGGCGCCTTGATTGGGCGGCGGCGTGTAGCCTTGGATAGCGAGACCCCAATCGCCCATCTCCGTCGCCAACGGTAACAGTCGAACCGACGCGACCCGTTTCACGCCGGGCAGCGACGCCACACGCCGCTGGAGTTCGTCCCAGAACGCGGCGACGCGCACCGAATCCGGATAGAAAACCGACGGCGTCGAGATGCGCATGGTGAGCACGCCCTCGGAACGGAAGCCCGGGTCGACGTTGAGCAGATTGCGCACCGTGCGAATCATCAGACCGGCGCCGGCAACCAGCACCACGGCGAGCGCGACTTCCACCGCGACGAGCGCCTGTCGCCACCGCAATCGCGCCCGGCCCGCCGTCGATCCGCGTCCGCCTTCGCGCAGCTCGCCTGAGAGCGCGAGATGCGTCGCGTGCGCCAGCGGGAGAATGCCGGTGAGCAACGCCGTCAGCCCAGAAACGACGAGCGCGAAGAGCAGGACGACCCAATCGATCGACGTCTCGGTCAGGCGTGGCAGGCCCGCCGGCGCGTTCGAGCGCAGCAGGCGCACGGTGATCCACGCCAGACCCACACCCATCGCGCCGCCGAACGCGGCGAGGAGCGCGCTCTCCGTCACGAGCAGTCGCGCCAGACGCTTCGTGCCGGCGCCGAGGGCGACGCGGACCGCGAGCTCGCGTCGTCGCGTCTCGCCGCGCACGAGGAGAAGACCCGCGACGTTGGCGCAGGCGATGAGCAGGACGAGCACGACCGCGCCGAATACGACGAGCAGCACCGGACGAACGCGTCCCATCACCTGTTCGTCCATCGGAATGGTGTAAGCATGGAATCCGACATTCGCCATATAACCGAACTTCTCCAGCTCGGCGACGATGTCGTGAAGCTGCCGGTTCGCGACGGCGGCGGTGGCGCCAGGCGTGAGCCTGGCGACTCCGTAGTAGCCGTGGTTCGATCCGCCGCGCGGAAACTCGGGACCGGGAAGCGCGCCTTCGTTCTTCGCGTCGGTGGCGAGCGGGAAGTAGATGTCCGTGTGTTCGCCGGCCGCGTAGTCCATCGGCATTTGGAAGCCGGCCGGTGTCACGCCGACGACCGTCATGTCCGCCCCGGAAACTTGAATGCGCTTGCCGACGATCGACGGATCGCCGCCGAAGCGGCGCTGCCAGAGCTCATAGCTCAACACCGCGACGCGCGGACCATTGGGCCGATCTTCTTCGGCGGTGAAGCCGCGCCCGCGATCGAGGCGCACGCCGAGGATTGGCAAGACATTCATTTGCACGAGTCCGGAGCGCACGCGTTCGGGCGAGTCACCGTCGATCGTCGCCGACGCATCGGTATAGAGCCCGATGTCGGCGAAGGCGCGCACTCGTGCTTTCCATCCTTCCCACTCGTCGTACGAGAGCCAGGTACGGTCGAAGCCCTTCCACGCGGACCATACTCCGACCAGTCCCTGCGGATTCGCGTAGGGAAGGGGTGTGAGGAGCGCGTGCTTGACGACGCCGAACACCGTGCTCGTCGCGCCGATGCCGATGGCGAGCGTGATCGTCGCCGCGGCGGTGAGGCCGGGCCGGTGACGGAAGGATCGAAGCGCGAAGCGAATGTCGCCGAGCGCGTCGAAGAAGGTGCCGGCGCCGCGTTCGTCGCGCGTGTCGTCCTTGTGGCGTTCCATGCCGCCGAACTCGCGCCGCGCCAGCCGTCGGGCTTCCCGCTCCGACATGCCCTCGCCGACGTGCCGCCGCGTCTCCATGTCGAGATGGAAGCGCATCTCCTCGTCCATCTCCTTATCCTGGCGGCGGCGTCCGACGAGCGCGGCCAGCGCGGAGGCGATCTCGTGATACCATGCCATGTCAGGCTCCGGAGAAGGCGTAGCGAAGTACGCGGTTGACAGCCGCCGACGTCCGATTCCACTCCTCGATCTCGGCGTTGAGCCGTTTGCGCCCCTCGGCGGAAATGCTGTAGTAACGCGCGCGACGGTTGTTCTCGCTCGTGCGCCACTCCCCGCGGATCCAGCCCCGGCGCAGCATCGCTTGCAGCGCGGGATAGAGCGATCCCTGGTTGACGTCGAACACGTCGCGTGAGATTTCGCGCAGCTTGAGCGAGAGCCCCCAGCCGTGCATCGACTCCTCGGCGAGGAGCTTGAGGGCGAGCATTTCGAGGGTTCCGCGCAGGACTTCGGCGCGCGGTCCGAGGTTGGATTCGGTCGGCATGGTCCTTTAGATTACCAAAAGGGGAAAAAGGTTGCCAGGCCGGCAAGAGACCGCTAAGGGCGCGAACGCCGAACGGCGCGGCTGCCGAACGGCGCGGCTGCCGAACTTCGCGGCTGCCAGACGGCGCGGCTGCCGAACGGCGCAATGTCTGAGAGCGAGGGCGGCGCAGTTTCAAACGGCGTCGCAGCGCGGTCGTCGTTGGCGTTTCTACGCCTGCGTGGCCCGCGCCTTCCGCCGCCGCGCCATTCGGCAGCCACGAAGTTCGGCAGCCGCGCCGTCTGGCAGCCGCGCTGTCGGCGTTTGCGCCGTCGGTCTTAGCGGGGAGCTGCGCCGAGTAGTTCCATCGCCGCGCGATAGAGTCGGGCTCGCATCGCCGCGCGCTCACTGAGGCGTGTCACGTAGCGCACCGTGATCTCTGCCCCGCCCGGAATCGGCCGCAAGTTCACCGTCGGCGTCGCGGCGAGGGTCGCGAAGTGTGGGGCGCGGGAGGAGCCCTTCCATTCCGCTTCCGCTTCGCGCGCACTTTCGGACGTCGCTGCCTCGACTTCCCCCCGCAGCGCTTCGCTGATCGGATACGGGTCGCGGCTCTCCGGCACGACGATTTGGATGTCGTCGAGCAGCCACTGTCCGGTCGTCGAGAAATTGAAGTAGTGTCCGTGGATGGCGAAGCTGTTGTTGAACGTGACACGCCGCCCGGTGAGATGACTTCCGCCGGAGCCGGCGCCGGTCTCGAGCAACACCGTCTGAAACATGCCGAGCTCCACGACCTCGCCCGTCACGCCATTGATCTCCACGAGATCGCCTGGACGGATGCCGTCGGCGCCCATGAGGACGAACCAGCCGATGAACGCAACAATGAAGTCCTGTAGCGCGACAGTGAGCCCGGCGCCGACAAGTCCGAGGAACGTCCCGAGGTTGCTCGGCGGGCCGAAGATCACGAATAGAATGAGCAGAATGCCGAGCATCTGGAGCGTCACTCGGCCGACCATTCGCAGCGTGTGCATCCGACGGCGATCCATCGTCAGTCGCGACGTCGTCCGCTCGGCCCAGCGCAGCAGCAGGGCGCCGAGCAACACGATGAGCAGCAGCCACGCGACGCTCTCGAACATGCGGTTCAGCGCCGCGAGCTCCTGGCGACGCACGATCTCGGTCCAGGCCGTGAACACGCCGGCAAGTTGTTGATGCGTTTCGACGCGGCGATCGAGCGTGCCGAGTGATTTTTGCCGCAGCGACTGCCGGCGCGCCTCGGCGATCAGGGCCGCGGTCGAGTCACTCGTCAGCGTGTTCGCGTTGGCCTGCAGACGGCGAGCGGCCCGCGCTTGGATCGAATCGTGTCGCTGCCGAAGAACCGTCGCGGTCGAGTCGGCGGAGGATTCGGCTCGAATCAGCGCCAGACGCTTGTCGCGCACCGCTTGCCACGTCGAGAATTCCGCGACGAGCCCAGGCTTGATGACGAGCGGCGTGATCGTGATGCGCAGCGTGTCCGACGCCTTTGACGCCGCCTCGTGCTGACGAATCATCTCGTCGAAGCCCGATTGCGGATTGCCGCCCGCGGTCATCAAGTCCTGCTGCGCGTCGTCCACCTCGTCCTGATCGAGCGTCGCGACGGCCTTCGCGAGCTCGAGCTGATCCTTGAGGTTCTGGGCCTCGGTCGCATTGGCCTTTCCCACGGCCGCGGTCAAGCGATCGACGGTTGCCTTGTCGTTGGCCAGCGTGCGGAGCGCTTCTTGGAGCCGCGCGTTGATCTGCTGTGCTTCGGCCGTCGCCGCGGCGGGTCGCGACGCCATTCTCCATACCGCCTGCGCGAACGCGAGGTCGCTCGCCTTGTCGGCGAGGCGAAGCGCCGACTGCGCCGACTCTCGCTCCTCGGACGCGGTTGGCATAGCGAGCAGCGCCTTTACAGTTTCGAGCGCGCTCTCGTCGACGACGAGGGCGCCTCCCCCACCCTGCGCCCCGCGGCCGCGACCACCTCCACGTCCATCGCCGGAGCCACCAGGCGCACGGGTCGCGGGCGCTCGGGGTTGCGGACGCGTCAAGATGACGGCGTAGACGGCGGCGCCGAGCAGCAGAGCGAGAATCGCGAGAGGAGCGTACTTCCGGAATCGCATGGCTAGCTCGAAGATACCGAACCATGCCCGCCGGCCAAAACATCGTCGTCCACCTAGTCGACGGCACCTACGAGCTTTTTCGACACTTCTACGGTCTTCGCCGTGTCACCGGTAGCGAGGGGACCGACAAGCCGATGGGTGCCGTGGCCGGCGTACTCGGCACCGTCGTCCAGATGCTCGAGCAAGGCGCGACGCACATCGGCGTGGCCACGGATCACGTCATCGAGTCATTTCGAAATGATCTCTGGCCGGGCTACAAGACCGGCGACGGCATCGATCCCGCGTTGTGGGCGCAGTTTCATCCGCTCGAGGAAGCTCTCGTCGCGCTCGGCGTCGCGACCTGGGCGATGGTCGAGCTCGAGGCGGACGATGCCCTGGCTTCCGCCGCGCACCTCGCCGCGCAGGACGAGCGTGTCGAGAAGGTCTGCATCTGGACGCCGGACAAGGACCTCGCTCAGTGCGTCGTCGGCGCGCGCGTCGTGCAGATCGATCGGCGGAGCGGACAGATTCGCGACGCCGACGGTGTCCGCGCGAAATTCGGCGTGAGCCCTGAGCACATTCCCGATTATCTCGCGCTCGTCGGCGACTCGGCGGACGGATATCCCGGTCTGCGAGGCTGGGGACCGAAAACCGCCGCGCGCTTGATCGAGCGCCACGGCCGGATCGAGGACTTTCCGGCCGAACTACTCGCCGAGAATCGAGAGCCGGCGCTCTTGTTCAAGACGCTCGCGACATTGCGTACCGACGCTCCGCTCTTTGGCGACGTCGACGAGATCCGCTGGCGAGGGTCGACGCCGACGTTCGCTTCGGTCGCCGAACGCATCGGCGATGCCCGTCTCCTCGCGCGGGTTGTCAAGCTGCAGAATTCTTGACGGCGGGCGCCTCCTCCTCGAGCACGGTCAAGGAAATTGTCAGCGCGTGATCCGGGACACATTCCACGATCGGCGCCGGTGACTCTCATTATTGATTAGCAGTCCGGCTCATGAACCCCATAACGGCTTCTATGAGCAAACTCCTACGGACCGCTGCCGGCCCGCTCGCCCTTCTCATTGCTTCGAGCGGCGTCGCACTCAGTCAGAACATTACCGGCCACGTCGTCGTGCGCGTCACGGCGGATAGCCTTCCCGTCTCGGG
>DATLPC010000158.1:0-18848 GCA_035535975.1 Gemmatimonadaceae bacterium
CAGAGGAGGTCGAGATCGCTCGTCGCCATGGCAATGCGGGATGATGCGGAGGGGAATAGGGACGAGAAAAAGGTAGCGGCCACCGGCAAAACGCGCGCGAGCGGATGTCCGCCGGGGCGAACATCCGCTCGAGTTCCGAACAACGTGCTGTCTAGAGCAAGTGCTATCTATACGTTCATCGCCGCGCCGCGGTACGGGCAAGCAACCGCGTGTCGCGCGTCCCGACATAAAGCATTCTTGATACCGTCGTCCGAGTATCACGCAGAACATTCAGGGTGGCGTTCCGCTTCAGCGCATCCGCCACTTGATCCGGTGTGGCGTTGGGGTTCGCCTCGAGGTACAGCGCAGCCGCGCCGCTCACGAAGCCCGCCGACATCGACGTGCCGTTCCAGAGCTGCGAGATCGGCGCGCCGTTCCGGTCGATGCTCGGCAGAAGGACGGAATCGCCCGGTGCGTAGACGTCGACGCACGGTCCGTACGCCGTGCCCGGCGAGCGGCGGTCGATGAGCTTCGTCGTTCCGTCGGACATGTGTTCGGCGGTCACCGCGGAGGCGCCGACGACGATCACGCCCGCGGAGTTCCCGGGCGACACGTGGCAAGCATCGATGTCGAAGTTGCCGGCGGAGACGACGACCGGGATTCCCGCCGAGCGGAGCTCGACGACGGCGCTGTCGAGTGCCGGAATTCGCGCTGACGTATCAGCGATGAACGACCAGTTGGCGACCGCGGGCCCCGGATGAAGCTTGTGGTCCTGGACGACCCAATGAGCGCCGTCGACGATGGCCTTGATCGTTCCCCGGAGCTTGTCGCACTGCACCATCTTCACGTCGACGATGTCAACGTCGGGCGCGACGCCGAGCGTCGAGCCGGCGATCGCGCCGGCGACGGCGGTGCCGTGCGGATTGCAGATCTTCGGATCGTCGGCGAACCCGCTGTAGCCGATTCGCACTCGGCCCTCGAGCTCGGGGTGCGATTGCGAGACACCGCCGTCGAAGACGTAGACGGTGACACCCTTGCCCGTCGCCGGATGCCGGTACGTCTGATCGAGCGGCATGTCGCGCTGATCGATGCGATCGAGCGCGAAGGAAACTGTCGGAGAGCTATAGATCGTCGTCGATCGGGCACTGCTGGATGCGAGTCGATAGAAACTGCTCGATTCCTCGGACGGAGGATTCACGCCCGCCAGGCCCGGCCGTGACGCCTGCGCGCAGCCACCGACCACCATCGCCGCGCCCGTCCCGAGCGCGCCGAGGCAGAAGCTGATGAGTGCGGAAACGCGAGAGCGCATGGTACAGCCGGTTGAATTTGAAACAGTGGTGCTTGACCCCTTCGTTGGGGTGTTAAGGGAAGTGGCGTGCCACGCCAATTGGGCCGTCGAAGATTTCGAGCGTTTGTGGCCCTTGGTACGGTCGATGCTTTATGGGCAGCCGCGGCAGTGGTGTGTGGTGGTGTGGTGGTGGGGGAAGAACGCCGATATTCACGAAAGCGAGACGGCGGGGCGCTGAGCTCCGCCGTTTTTCGTGCCTGATGTGCAAGTTTTTCGGCGAATGACGTCTCCTAATCACACTGCATCTAGGAAATCGTCATGCGCTCGAAATTGTTCCGCCGGCTCGAGCTGGCTTTGCCGCTGGTGTTCGTCGTCCTCTCAACACCCGGTTTTGCTCAGGGCTGGATCGTCCCGCGCCCGTGCGGCTTCGGGATCATGCCCGTGGAGGGCCGTCCCACCGTCGCTCCGCCGATTCGTGAGTGTCGCCAGAACATCGTCCGCACACGGAGCGACGTCCGCGTGGAGCTCGCCGACCGCGTGTTGCGCTACGAAGTGGAAGAGCGATTCGTCAATCGCGGCGGACTCGTTGGCGAAGCCGACTATCTCTTCCCGCTTCCCGCGAACGCCGCCTTTCAAGACTTGAAACTCTCGATCAACGGCGAGCTCGTCTCGGGCGAGACGATGAACGCCGGACAGGCGCGCGGGATATATGAGTCGATCGTGCGCGCGCAACGCGACCCGGCGCTCGTCGAATGGATGGGCCACGGGCTTCTGCGCGCGCGGATCTTCCCGATCAATCCGGGCGAAGAGAAGCGGATCGTCGTTCGCTTCCAAAGCGTCGCGTCACGCGAGGGCGACGCGCTGCGCATCGACTACTTTCGCGGCGGGGCGCCGGGAACGACGAACGTGCGCGACGACGGAAGCAACTCGTTCACGCTGATGTATCGCGCGACGCCCGAGCTGGGGACGCCATACTCGCCGACACATCAGCTCGACGTCCACAACAACGCCAATCGCACCGAAGTCGCCGTACGTGGCGACGCGAAGGACGTCACGCTGCTCGTTCCCGCCCAGCGCGGATCGACGGCCGCGATCTCCACCCTTGCTTACGCGCCCGGCAATGAAGACGCATTCGCGCTGATCACCGTGACGCCGCCCGCGGCGCAGCGCGAGGAGGCGATTCCCCGCGACATCACGCTCGTCCTCGATGTCTCCGGCTCGATGTCGGGCCGAAAGATCGAGCAGGCGCGCGCCGCCGGCCGACAACTGCTCGCAACGCTCCGTCCCGCCGACCGGTTCCGTCTGATCGATTTCTCGAGTGACGTGCGAACCTTCCAGAACGATTTCGTCTCGGCGACGGACGCGAACGTTCGTCAGGCAACGCGCTATCTCGACGCGCTCGACGCGTCGGGTGGAACGAACATCGAGGGCGCGCTCCGCGAAGCGATGCGGCCCGCGGTCGCCGACGGACGTCTGCCGATCATTCTCTTTCTGACCGACGGCGAGCCGACGATCGGTGAGACGCAGCCGGACCGCCTGGCGACGATCGCCAGCGACGCCAACGCGCGCGCCCGGGAGAGCCGCCGGATCTTTACCTTCGGTCTGGGGTCGGACGTGAACGTGAGCCTGCTGGAGACGCTCGCGCTCGAAGGGCGCGGCACATCGCAGTTCGTTCGACCGGACGAATCCGTGGAGCGCATGGTCGGCATCGTGGCTGATCGTCTCGTCGGGCCCGTGCTCACCGATGTCCGGATTCGCGTCGAGGGTGATCCGCGGCTGTCGAGGATGCTGCCCGGTCAGCCAAGCGACCTCTTTGCCGATCACGACCTCGTGGCGCTGGCGCGTTACTCGGGACACGGACAGGCGCGCGTGATCGTCGAGGGCAACCGTCGCGGCACGCCGGTGCGCTGGACGTCCACGGTCGACTTTCCCGATCGCGAGCGCGACAATCAGTTCGTCGCGCGCCTCTGGGCGGCGCAGCGCGTCGGCTACTTAAGCGCCGAGAAGAGGAAGCGCGGCGCGTCGCAAGAGATCGACGAGGAGATTCGTACGCTCGGCGAGCGTTACGGCATTCCGACCGAGTTCACGTCGTATCTGGTCACGGAACCTTCGATGGTGGCGAACCGGCGTGGCGTGATGGCTCCCGCGTCGGCAGCCGGAGCGATGGCGCCCGTCGCTGAACAGCGATTCGAGATGGCGAAGGCGGCGTCCGCTCAGCGCGCCGTCGCTAGCGTGGCGGTGGTCGATTCGATGAAGGCGGCAGCAACGCCGCCAAGCGCGGACATGCGCCGGGATGCGGCGACGATGCGACGAATCGACGCCCGTACGTTTACGCTGCGCGACGGCGTCTGGACCGACGCGCGCTTCCGGACCGGCATGGAGACGATCATCATCAAGCCGTACTCCAAGGCGTACTTCGATCTTGTGAGCCAATTTCCCGAGCTTCGTTCCGTCTACGCGCTGGGCAACCGCGTGATCGTCGTCGGCAAGAGCATCGCGATCAGCCTCGACGAGAGCAAAGGTGCGAGTGAGCTGACCGCGGCTCTGCAAAGTTCAATCGCCCGCGGATGGTGACGGGTCGTTTGCTGTTCACCTGAGACCTGACCGTGACTGATCTCGACCGTCTCTTTCGCGAGTACCACCAGCCGCTCGTGCGTTATCTCACGAGACGGCTGGGGGATCGCGACTGGGCGGAAGAGGTCGCGCAGGAGACCTTCCTCCGTGCGGTGCGCCAGGGTGCGATCGTGAGCGAGCGGAGCTGGCTGTTCGCCGTAGCGACGAACTTGATCCGCGACGAGGCACGGCGGGACGCGCGGCGTCGCAAGCATCTCGAACTGTTGCGGTCGCAGGCGCAGGCCGATGAAATCGTCGAACCGGAACCGCTCACCATCGAGCGCGCCCAGGAGACGGTGATGGCGCGGCGCGCGATCGAGATGCTGTCCGAGCGCGATCGCGACGCATTGTTGATGAAAGAGGAAGGGCTCGACTATCAGGAGATCGCCGCGGCGCTGGAGCTGTCGGTCGCGTCGGTCGGTACCACGTTGGCGCGCGCTCGGCGGCGTCTCGTCGAAGCGTATGAATCGCTCCAGGAGAGCGCGTCGCACAAAGAAGGACGAGGTTCTCATGCAGCATCTTGACGAAGGGACCATTCACGCCTGGCTGGACGGCGCGCTCACACCACTCGAGGCCGAGCAGGCGACGAAGCATGCCGGCGAATGTGCGACGTGCGCCGCCGCGGTCGCGGAAGCACGCGGCATCATCGCCGGTTCGGCGCGGATCGTCGCCGCGTTGGACGACGTTCCAGGCGGCGTGATTCCGGCGGGAGGCAAGGCGACGCCGCCGGCGAGCGGTTCGTCGGCGTGGCGCCGTCTCCGTCTGACACCGGGCCGCGCCGCGCTGGCGGCGACGATTCTGTTGGCGGTGGGCACGACGTTGACGCTGCGGTCGTCGTCGGTGCCGTCGTCGACAACCGACAGCGCCATCACCGCTACGGCGGCGAAGGCCACGGCGCCGGCGACAGTGTCTCCCCCAGCCCAGCGCGCCGTTGCGACGGACAGTATCAAGGTCGTGGGTTCCTCGAGCAGCACTGCGTCGAGGTTGCAAAAGACGAGCGTCGTCGCGCCTGTGCCGCAGACGCAGACCGTCGCGGAACAGCGGGCGGTTGCCGACGCGGCAGCCCCGCGTGATACGGCGCAGCGCGACGTGGCGAAACCACGCGGAGCGCAGGAAGCGGTGGCCGGTGCGAGTGCGGCGCCACCGTCCGCCGTGGCCATGACGGCGCGCAACAACATCGCTTCAGCCAAGGTGCTGGAGCAGCGGGCCGATTCGCTGCGTCCGGCGAACGCCTTCGAAGGCTGCTATCGCGTGAGCGCGGACTCGGCGAACGGATCGACGGAGGTTCCGCGCGGATTGCCGGCGAGCTTCACACTGTCGCGTCCGTCGTCGGATCTTCGCGCCGCGCAGCGTCGCGCGTTCGCCGCGAGCACCGACTCCAGTGCTATGCGTGTCCCGTGGCGACTGCTTTCGACCAATCAGGCCAGCGTGACATTCGCCGCGGCAGTCGGCGGGGCGCAACCAGTTTCCCTGGTGCTCACCGAGGGAAGCCCGGTCGGCGTGGCGAGCTCGGGAGACCGCACGACGCTTGTGCGCGTGGTGCGCTCCCCCTGTCCGCCGTGAGCTGAATCGAGGCACGGCTCGTGAATAACGTCCGCCCATGGTGCGACGTTTCACGGGAATCAGGAACCCGCCGCGTACGCAAGCCGCAATCATCAGAATAGCCGCGCTCGCCGTTCTGTTGCTCGTCGGTTCGTACGTCGGCTATCGACTCGGCTGGTTCAACTATCGTCATACCGTACAGCACCTCGACCGAATCCGTCGCTCGCACAGCCTGTGGGTGTTCGGGCTCGTGTTCACCATCGTCTACGCGTTGGGCACGTCGGTGGGGTTTCCGGGACTTCCGTTCACCGTAGCGGCCGGCGCGCTTTTCGGGACGCTGCTCGGCAGCGCGCTGAGTTGGGCTGGTGCGATGGTCGGCGCCATGGTGGGATATACGGTGGCGAGAACGATCGGCCACGATGTCGTCGCCCGATGGCTGACGCGATACGAACGAGCGAGCAGCGCGGTGACCCAAGCCAACACCTTTCACGGGATGCTCAGGCTTCGCCTTATCCCCGTGATTCCACTCGGCACGGTCAACTTCGTGGCCGGACTCGCGCGGTCACCGTTCGGGGCCTACATGCTGGCGACGGCGATCGGCATCATTCCGTCGACCCTCATCTACAACTACTTCGCCGACAGTCTGGTCGAAGGTGTGGGCGGTGGAAAAGGGAGAGCGCTCGTGAGCCTGTTGCTCGCGAGCGCCCTCTTGATCTTGTTGTCGCTGCTTCCGCGGTTGTTGTCGCGACAACGCCGCGGATTTTCGCCACCAACCGCTATTTCAAATCGATCCGCCCCAGGCGACTGATTCCGCTCTCGGCGAGCCAGAGGCGATGGCGCACCGAGTCGACGGAGACATTTCGAATGACCGAGCCTTTGGTCGGGACGGCCACGACTTCCATCTGCTCGCTCTTGGGATCGAAGCGGACCATCGTCGAGTTTCGCGCTTCGTTGAACCACACCGCGCCGTCCGGTGCGATGCCGATACCGTAAGGCGCCGAGCCGGACCCCGGCTTCGTGTTCGGCGTCGGCCACTCTTTCGCCGTTTTTGTCTTCGGGTCGTACATGCCGAGGTAGCCGCGTGCGTAATCGGAATACCAGATGCGGCCATCGGAGGTGATGGCCAGGCGTCGCGGGCGCGCGCCGGCGTTCGGAAGATCGATCTCCGTCAACTGGGCAGTCTTTGGATCGAGATGTCCGAGCTTGTTCGTCCCGAACATTGCGATCCACAGCGAGCCGTCGGGCGCGCGCTGAAGGCCGTACGGTTTGGCGGCGGGTGTCGCGACGTCGTACAGTTTCACCTCGCCGGTCGTGGGGTTCAGCGTGCCGAACTTGTTCGAGTTCTGCGCGGTGAACCAGAGGGTGCCGTTCAGCCAGAGCGGTGTGTGCGGATCCCACGCGCCCGTTCGTGTTGCGGCGTCGCCCGTTTTGAACTCGGTGATCTTCCCGGTCTTGGGATCGAGTCGGCCGATGTTGCCGATGGCGTTCCCCGTGTACCACACGCCGCCGTCGGGAGCGACGATGATCCCATGCGGCCCAGACCTCGCCGATGGCGTTGGATACTCGGTGACCTTTCCGGTCTCCGGATCCAGATGCCCGATGTAGTGGCCCTGCTGGTCGGCGAAGTACACACTGCCGTCCGCCGCCACGGCCGGGTCATGTGCGTAGGCGTCGGGTGATTTGTGCGGGAGCAGGTACTCGCGGACAGCGAACGCTCGAAGTCGCGCAAGCGCGCTTCTGCCGTCGACGGGGGTCACGGCGAGCAGAATGAGTGTGAGAAGCGTGATCAGTACGAGGCCCACGACCACCGACAGGTGGGAGCGGCGCGGCGCGGTAACACGGTTGAGCATATCAAACCTCCGGGTGGGAGCCGGAAGACGGAAAGCGAGCGGCCGGTTGACAAGCCACGGTAAATGAATGATGTACGCACACCCGCTGACGCATGCAACCCACGGCGCCCGGACGGGCCCGGATGTTGCGAGCCACTGGACGCCCGGGCCACTCATGCCCGACGAACCGCACGAATCGACCACAGTGGCCACGAGAAAGTCCGACCGGCGCTCGAGTCCGCGCCGAGCCGAATACGTCGTCATCGAATGCGTCACGCCGCAGCTCGACGGCGGGCGGTATCCCGTAAAGCGAATCGTCGGCGATCGAGTGTCCGTCGGCGCCGATGTGATTCAGGCCGGACACGACACGCTCGGCGCGCGAGTGATGTGCATGGGCCCGGACGACGGCGAATGGTCGGCGTCGCCGATGCTGTACGATTTTGATACCGACCGCTGGTACGGCGCGTTCGTCGTCGACCGCATCGGACGATGGAAGTTCACCATCGAGGCCTGGACCGATCGGTTTGCGACCTGGCGCTCCGGCCTCGAGAAGAAGGTGAAAGCCGGGCAGGACGTACAACTAGAGCTTTCTGAAGGCGCGCAGATGGCGCGGACCGCGTCGCGGAGCACGCGCGTCGCGACCGCGCGCGCTTCGCTGCTGCTGACGGCGAAAATGCTCGAGGACCGGCGCGACACCGCTTTGGAGAAGCGCATTCAACGCGCGCTCGACGAGGATCTCTTCGCGCTCATGCAGGAACACCTGCGTCCTAGCGACCTGACGCGCTTTCCGCGAGAGATCACGATAGTCGTCGATAGGGAGCTCGCGCGTGCCGCCGCCTGGTACGAGCTGTTCCCGCGCTCGCAGACGACGCTGGTGCCCGGTGAGCCGCCGCGTCACGGCACGTTCGACGACGCGGCGGCGCGCCTGCCGCGCCTCGCGGAGCTCGGCTTCGACGTTGTCTATCTGCCGCCAATTCACCCGATCGGTCGCACCTTTCGCAAAGGGAAGAACAACTCGCTTACGCCCGAGGCGGACGACGTCGGGAGCCCCTGGGCGATCGGCAACGAACAGGGTGGACACGACGCGATCGATCCAGCGCTCGGCACGCTCGCCGATTTCGATCGCTTCGTCGGCGCGGCCCGCGGCATGGGGCTCGAGGTCGCGCTCGACTATGCGCTGCAGTGCTCACCCGACCATCCGTGGGTGAAAGAGCATCCCGATTGGTTCAACGTCCGCCCGGACGGATCGATCCAGTACGCCCAGAATCCGCCGAAGAAGTATCAAGACATCTACCCGCTCAACCTCTGGTGCGACGACCGGCAGGCGCTGTGGAACGCGTGCCGCGACATCGTGCTGTTCTGGATCGGTCACGGCGTCACGATCTTTCGCGTCGACAACCCGCATACGAAGGCGCTCGCTTTTTGGGAGTGGGTGATCGGGGAAGTCCAGCGCGAGCATCCGGAGACGATCTTTTTCGCGGAGGCGTTCACGCGTCCGAAGCGAATGAACGCGCTCGCGAAGCTCGGCTTCACGATGTCGTACACCTACTTCACATGGAAGAATTCGTCGTGGGAGCTGCGCGAGTATCTGTCGGAGCTCACGCATTCGCCGATGGTCGAGTACTACCGTGGCAATCTGTTCGTGAACACGCCGGACATCCTGCACGAGTACCTCGTGCACGGCGGCCGGCCGGCGTTTCGCGTTCGGTTGCTTCTCGCCGCGACGCTGTCACCGCTGTACGGGATGTACAGCGGGTTCGAGCTGGCGGAGAATGTTCCCGTGCGCGAGGGGAGTGAGGAGTACGCCGACTCGGAGAAGTATCAGCTCCGTCCGCGCAACTACGAGGTGGAGGGCAACATCAACTCCGACATCGCGCGGATCAACGGAATTCGGCGGTGCCACCCGGCCTTTCAGTGGAACGCGAATCTCTCGTTCCACACGAGCGAAAACCCGACGATCCTGTTCTATCGAAAGGCGCGCAGCGAGCCGGTCGTGCAGTGGACGGGTTCGTCGCCGCTCCATGTTCCCGCGGCGATCGCGAAGTCACTCGGGTTTGGCGACGATGCCGGTGACGACTTCCTCGTCGCCGTGAACACCGATCCGCGCCACGTGCAGGAGACAATGGTCCACGTTCCGATTCACGACATGGGGATCGACGACGATCGGCCGTATGTCGTTCGCGATCTGTTGAGCGGCGCGCGCTACACCTGGCGCGGCGTCCGGAATTACGTGCGGTTGGATCCGCACGAGACGCCGGGTCACGTTTTTCTGGTCGAGCGTGATGCCGTCAGAGACCTCGCTTGACCCACATGAGGAGCGTTCCGACCGTGGCCACGCCGATCGACGCGAGGGCGACGTTCCGATGACGGTCCTGACCCGACACGCTGTGGTGGGCGTCGCCCGCGACCGCTGCGGTGGCGATGAATCCCGCGTCCGCCGCGAGCATCAGCGCGGAGTGCGTCCAAACGAGCAGGCGGTCGTCGGTGGTGGCGCGCGATTCGTACAAATTGGCGACTCCCGTCGCCGTGTTGACCACGAACAATCCGCCGAGGACGGCGGCGACCGTGGTATGCGTCGGCTTCACCCAGCCCGCGACGGGCGAGTCGTTGATCAGCTTTTGACCGAGCCAGTACTCCGTTCCGAAGACGGGAAGCTCGAGCCAACTTCCAACGCGATGAATCTGCAGTCGCGTGTAATAGGCGTCGCTGTATTGCACGGCGCGACGTCGCTTGCGCGGCTGCGTGTCCTGCGCGGGCGGCAACGCCCAGACCGGCATTACTCGTGCGTCGGCCGGGACAACGGCCTGAAGCTGCATGGCGAGAACGAGGGCGGCTGCGAACATGGTCGATTTTCCGGAGCTGAGGGTGCCGAGCGAACGCCGCCAGTAGCAGCAAGCGTACCCGTGCGTGTGCAGACACCGCGAAACCGTGCAACCCTCACGTGGGTCACGACGCAAGACCTCGAAACGAACCACCGATTGTGACGGACTCAGACGCTCTCTGGTACAAAGACGCGATCATCTATCAGCTCCACGTCAAGAGCTACCGCGATGCGAACGCCGACGGCTTCGGCGACTTTCGCGGGTTGATCGAAAAGCTCGACTACATCCGGGATCTCGGCGCGAACACGATCTGGTTGCTTCCGTTCTATCCGTCGCCGCTCAAGGACGACGGATACGACATCGCGTCGTACGAGGAGATCAATCCGACGTACGGCAGCATCGAGGATTTCCGCGCGCTGCTCGACGCCGCGCACTCGCGAAATCTTCGCGTGATCACCGAGCTGGTGATCAATCACACATCCGATCAGCATCCATGGTTTCAGCGCGCCCGCCGCGCCCCAAAGGGCTCGCCCGAACGCGACTGGTACGTATGGAGCGACAACCCGAACAAATATTCGGGAACGCGCATCATCTTCACCGATACGGAAAAGTCCAACTGGTCGTGGGATCCGGAAGCGCAACAGTTCTATTGGCACCGCTTCTTCAGCCACCAGCCCGACCTCAACTTCGACAACCCGGAAGTGCTCGAGGCGGTGCTCAACGTCATGCGCTTCTGGCTCCGCATGGGGGTGGACGGACTGCGCCTCGACGCGATTCCGTATCTCATCGAGCGCGACGGCACGAACTGCGAGAACCTGCCGGAGACGCACGACATCCTGAAGACGCTCCGGCGTACGGTCGACGGGGAGTTTCCAAACCGGATCTTCCTCGCCGAAGCGAATCAGTGGCCGAGCGACGTGCGCGCATACTTCGGGGATTCGGACGAATGCCACATGGCGTTTCACTTCCCGGTGATGCCGCGCATGTACATGGCGATCCGTCGCGAGGACCGAACGCCGGTCGTCGACATCATGCGCCAGACGCCCGACATCCCCGAGGAATGCCAATGGGCGATCTTTCTGCGCAACCACGACGAGCTCACGCTCGAGATGGTGACGGACGAGGAGCGCGACTACATGTACCGCGAGTACGCGCGTGATCCGCGGATGCGCATCAACGTCGGCATTCGGCGCCGGCTGGGTCCCCTCATGGAGGGCGGCCGGAGGCAGATAGAACTGATGAACGCGCTGCTGATGTCGATGCCCGGCACGCCGATCATCTACTACGGCGACGAGATCGGCATGGGGGACAACATCTATCTCGGCGATCGCAATGGCGTACGCACGCCGATGCAATGGAGCGCCGACCGGAACGCGGGATTCAGCGAGGCGGATACCGCGGCCCTCTTTTCACCGCTGATCGTCGATCCGCCGTACGGCTACCACACGGTGAACGTCGTCTCGCAGGACAGGCAGCCGACTTCTCTGCTGCGCTGGATGAGACGATTGATCGCCGTGCGCCAGGGATACCAGGCGTTCGGCCGGGGGACATGGGAACCGCTCGACGCGGCGAACCGGCGGGTCCTCGTGTTCATCCGGCGATACAAGGACGAGGTCGTCCTCTGCGTGAACAACCTGTCGCGCTTTGCGCAATTCGTCGAGCTGGATCTGCGGGAGTTCAGGGGCCGGGTGCCGCTCGAGCTGTGGAGCAAGAACGCCTTTCCACCGATCGGCGAGTGGCCGTACCTGCTCACGCTGGGGCCCCACAACTTTCTGTGGTTCCGGATTCTCGCCGCCGAGCAGGCGAAGGAATTTCAGCGGACGACCTGATGGCCGGCGATCGCGACGCCTCACTACGTGCCGCGGTGTCGGCGCTCGAGTCGGACGAGCTCATTCGCTTCCTGATGCGGCAGCGCTGGTTCGGTCGAAAGGGCTCGTCGCCTACGCATGCCCGTGTCGCCGAGCTGATTCCGTTGCCCTGGGGTGATGGCTCGTACGCCATCGCGCGAGTCGCCGTACGCGACGCCGGTGCCGAGCGTGAGTTTCAGCTGCCGATCGGCCTGCGGGACCAGGCATCGACCGCGAACGGCGGAGTCATCGCGTCGATTGAGCGCGATGGACGGTCACTCACGTTGTACGATGCGGTTCACGATACCAGCTTCCGCGCGCAGCTCGCCGACGCGCTCGCGAAGAGCGGTAGCGTCGA
The DNA here is from genome assembly GCA_035535975.1 of Gemmatimonadaceae bacterium. GTDB lineage: Bacteria > Gemmatimonadota > Gemmatimonadetes > Gemmatimonadales > Gemmatimonadaceae > JAQBQB01. Next base: position 12,279 of record DATLPC010000158.1, read on the forward strand.
AACCGGCTCGTCCCGATTCGTGGTCGACGTCGTGCGCGCGGGATGGTTGGCCGACGGCGATCGCGCGACGACCGTGGCCTCGGCGGAACAGAGCAACACGTCGATCGTCATCGGCGATCGGGCGATCTACAAGCTCTTTCGCGCGCTCACACCCGGCGTTCATCCCGATGTGGAGGTCACGCGCTTCCTCACGACAACCGCTCGCTTTGCCAACACGCCGCCGCTTCTCGCCGAGACGCGCATTGAAGCCGGTGACGTCGTGATCACGACCGGGATGCTACAGGAGTACCTCCCGGGGTCGTCGGACGCGTGGAGCTTTGCCCTTGCTCGGAGCCGGCCGTACTTCGGCGCGCCGATCAACCGTGATCCGACGAACGACTTCGTCGTCGACGCGAGGCGACTCGGTACGATCACGCGCGCGATGCACGACGCGCTCGGGAGCGGAACCGACGCGGCGTTCGCGCCGGAGCCCTTCCGCGTCGAAGACCTCGAACGCCAGGCGCATCGCGTCCAACAATCGATTCGGGACTCGCTCTCCTTGCTCGAGGCACAGACCGAGACGGGGAAAATTCCCGGCCAGCGAGTGGCCGAGGCGAGAGCCCTGGTGCGGCGCGCCGACCATTACGTCGGCTTCGTCGACGAAATCGTCGACACGGTTGGCGACGACCTTGGTTCGCGCATCAGAACGCACGGCGACTACCACCTCGGCCAAGTGCTGCGCACGACGAACGATGATTTCATGATCATCGACTTCGAGGGAGAGCCGGCGAGGACACTCGAGGAGCGGCGACAAAAGATGTCCCCGCTGCGCGATGTCGCGGGAATGCTGCGGAGTTTTTCCTACGCCGCGGCCACGATGGCGGGAGAAGTAGCGAAAAAGCTGGAGATGACGACGCGCGAACTGCGCAGCGCGAGATGGGAACGAGACGTTCGGGCGGAATTCCTGGCGGGTTACCTCGCCGCCTCAGCTCGCGCGCCCCTGCTGCCGGCCGACGAGACCAACCTTCGCGCGCTCGTGTCGTTGTTCGAGACGGAAAAGGCGTTCTATGAGCTTTCCTACGAATTGAATAATCGACCGGAGTGGGTGGGAATTCCGATGAAGGGGATTGCGCGTTTACTACAGAAGAGCGGGACTAACAAAGAACGGGACTGACCACGAGCGGGACTAACTAGCGGCGGGACTAACAAAGATCGGAACTGACCGAGAGCGCGCACTGCGCTGAACCGAAAAACAGCGGTAGAGGTATTGCTCTCAACCGCCGTTTTTGCGTTGTCACCACCGATTGTTGTCGGTTCCGGCTCTGGTCAGTTCCGTCTGTAGTCAGTCCCGCCTCAGGTTAGTTCCGCTCGGCTCTTTCGCCCTCAAGAATTCCCAAAGGTATTGCAATCTTTCGGCTGTCCCTTCTCTAACCCTTTCCTGAACCAGCCCACTCTCTGCGCCGAAGAACCATGCGTGAACGTCTCCTGATTCACTCTTCCGGTCGTCTCTCGCTGAATGCGGTCGTCGCCGACTGCCGCGGCCGCGTTCATGCCTTCCTCGATGTCGCCCGGATCAAGCAGGTTCTCGCGCTGCGTCTCGTGCGCCCAGACTCCCGCGTAGCAATCCGCCTGGAGCTCGAGCCGCACTGACAGCTCGTTCGCCGCGCCGGGGTTCTCTTCCTGGGCGCGGCGAACCGCCGCGTCGGTGCCGAGCAAGTGTTGCACGTGGTGTCCGAGCTCGTGCGCGAGGACGTATGCCTCGGCGAAGTCGCCCGGTGCTCCGAAGCGAGTGTGCAGCTCGTCGTAGAATGAGAGATCTATATACAACTTCTGATCGACCGGGCAGTAGAACGGCCCCATCGCGGTTTGGCCGACGCCGCATCCCGTCTGTGTCGCGTCCCGGAAGAGCACGAGCTTCGCGTCGCGCCAAGGACGCCCCATCGTCGCGGGAAGAATGCGCGACCATGTCGCCTGCGCCGAGTCGAGCACGAACGAGACGAACTGCACTTCCTTCGCTTCGGCCGGTGATTGATCGGCCGGCGGCGCGACTTGGCCGGCCGAGGTGCCGCCCGTGGGCGCCACGTCTCCACCGCCGCCCGAGACGAAATCCCGTCCGAAGACCAGGCTCAGGATGAGGAGAATGACGGTGCCGCCGATCCCGGCGTGTGCCATCCCGAAGCCGCTCGAGCCGCGGCGATCCTCGATATTCCGACTTTCACCACCTGGGGTCCAGCGCATCCGTCATCCTCGCCAATTGGTTCAGCAGTTGGACGAGGGCAAAAACCCGGCCGACGGCGGCCCTACAACGTGCGCTCCATCACGTAGTCGCGTTGGCGGTCGGAGCCGACCATGAAATACTGCCGGCCAACTTTGCGGAAGCCGCATTTCTCGTAGAAGGCAATCGCTCGCGGGTTGAGCTCCCACACGCCGAGCCAGAGTGCGTCGCAACTCCACTCGTGGGCCTGCTCGACACACATGGACATGAGATTCTGCGCCAGTCCGCGACCCTGAAATGAGGGAGCGACATAGAAACGTTGGACCTCGGCCGGGTGATTCGCCGTGACGGCGGCGGACCCGGCGCCGCGTTTCACCATCGCGTAACCCGCCGGCGCGCCGTCCGGCGATTCAGCGATCCATGTCGCGCGATTGATGTCGGCAAGCTCGGCCTGCTGCGCCGCGGGGGAAAACGCCGTTGCGAGGTAAGTGCGAAGGTCGTTCGGGTCGTTTTGCGCGCCGAACGCCCACGCGAACAACTCGGCGCCGAAGCGGGCGAGCAGAGCAGCATCGCCAGTGGTCGCACGACGGATGACAGGATCGGGCATCGACGTCCAGGCCTCAGCGGCGCGATTTGATGTGTCGTGAAAGGTACGAAAGGCTGTGTCCGCGCAAAGCGGGAGGTTGTCCCGAGCGCTGCTCGAGCGGGTCTGGCTCTTGCCGAATCGTCCGCCCCCTATGGCCACCACCCAGCTCAGTGTTCCCGCTCAATGGAGATTGGCGCGCGGCGTAACGCCCTATCGCGCGGGCGTTCGCGTCGAGGTCTGGGCCCCCCATGCGCGACGAATGCGCATTCGATTCTTTACCGGCGGCGCCCGTGGGGATCACGAACTGGACCGCGTCGACGACGGCGGCCGATACGCCGGATACATCGACGGCGCCGCGGCGGGCGACGAATACATGTTGCTGCTCGACGACAAGCCGCCCTTGCCCGATCCGGTGAGCCGTTATCAGCCGCGCGGAGTGCACGGTCCGTCAGAGGTGGTGGACCCGGATGCGTTCGATTGGACCGACCGCGGATGGCAAGGAGTCGAGATGGCGGAGCTCGTCATCTACGAATTGCACATTGGGACATTCACGGCTGAGGGCACGTTCGCCGCGGCGATTCCACGCCTTCGAGATCTCAAATCGCTTGGCGTGACCGCGGTCGAGATCATGCCGATCGCTCAGTTTCCCGGCGCTCGGAATTGGGGCTACGACGGCGTCGGACTGTACGCCGTGCAAAACAGCTATGGCGGCCCCAATGGATTGAAGGAGTTCGTCGATGCCGCGCACTCCGTCGGTCTGGGCGTGCTCCTCGACGTCGTGTACAACCATCTCGGGCCTGAGGGCAACTACCTCGACGCATACGGCCCCTATTTCACCGACAAATACTCGACGCCGTGGGGACGTGCATTCAACTACGACGACGTGGACTCCGAGGAGGTGCGGCGTTTCGTGATCGACAACGCGCTGCACTGGATCGCCGAGTATCACATCGACGGACTCCGGTTGGACGCCGTTCACGGCATCTACGATTTCAGCGCGCGACATCTGCTCGAGGAATTGACCACCGAAGCTCGGTCGTGCGCCGAATCCCTCGGCAGGAGGGTCCTGGTGATCGCGGAAAGCGATCTGAACGATCCGAAGCTCGTGCGACCGGTGGAGGAGCATGGCTTCGGGATGGCAGGGCAATGGGCCGATGATTTCCACCACGCCGTGCACGCGCTGCTTACCGGTGAGCGTTCGGGATACTATGCCGATTTCGGTGGCATCGAGCACTTGGTTCGAGCGATGCGCGAGCCGTTCGTCTACGACGGGGCGTACTCAGCGTATCGGGGGCGACCGCATGGCCGATCGTCCGCGGGAGTTCCACGCGCCCGTTTCGTGGTCGCGACTCAGAACCATGACCAAGTCGGCAATCGGGCCGAGGGCGAGCGCCTCTGCACACTCGTTGACCCCGCGCGTACGCGTCTGGCCGCCGCGCTGCTGCTGACGTCGCCCTACGTCCCGCTTCTGTTCATGGGCGAAGAGTATGGCGAGAACAATCCGTTCCTGTATTTCATCGACCACGGGGACTCATCGCTCGTCGATGCGGTGCGGACCGGCCGTCGGCGCGAATTCGAGCGATTCGGGTGGGACAGGCGCGTTCCGGATCCCGCGGATCTTGGAACCTTCCAACGTTCGAAGATCGATTGGGACAAGCGAACGCTCGGGTCTCACGCGCGGATGCTCAGGCTGTTTCGCGATCTCCTCGCGCTTCGTCGTGAGGAGCGATTGCTGCGTCCGGACGAGGCTCGCCTGTCAGTCGGTAGCGGCGACGGTTGGATCACGTTGCTTCGAACACCGCGCGAACCCGGTCGCTCACCGGCGTGGCTCTGCGTCTACAATTGCTCAGACCGTCAGGTGAAGGTCCCGATTGCGGTCCCGGCCGCGCGCGCATGGACCCTGCGTCTATCGACGGATGCGGCCGGATACGGTGGCGATGACCGGATCCGTCGCGAGGTTGCCTTGCAGCGCGACACCGAAAGCTCCGAGCGGCCGACTGGCGCGCCAGCGCCAATCGTCAGCATGCCGGCCTGGAGTGCCGCACTTTATCGCGAATCGGCCTAGACTCCATCGTACGGTCGCGCACCACCAATCACAAAAGAAAGAAGAAATGCGCGTTTGGCCTGGCCAACCCTATCCGCTCGGAGCGACGTGGGACGGCGAAGGAGTGAACTTCGCCTTGTTCTCGGAGAGCGCCGACGCTGTCGAGCTCTGCTTGTTCAACCACCAGGCAGACGGCGTCGAAGCCGACAAGATCCTGCTTCGCGAGCGGACCGATCAGGTCTGGCACTGCTATCTGCCCGATGTTCGGCCGGGCCAATACTACGGCTACCGCGTGCACGGTCCGTACGATCCGAACAGCGGGCATCGCTTCAATCCGGCGAAGCTCCTCATCGATCCGTACGCGAAGGCCATCACCGGTGCGATCTCCTGGAGTAACGCCCTCTTTGCCTACAAGGTCGGCGGACCGAAGGAAGATCTGGAGTTGGACCCCGACAACAGCGCCGGCGGCGTGCCGAAGTGCGTGGTGATCGATCCGGCTTTTACGTGGGAAGACGACCAGCCGCTTCGCGTCCCCTGGAATCGCACGATCATCTACGAGTGTCACGTCAAGGGGATGTCACGTCTGCATCCCGAAGTCCCCGACAACTTGCGCGGAACCTACCTCGGTCTGTGCAGCGAACCGGTGCTTCAGTACCTGCTCGACCTCGGCATCACCGCGGTGGAGCTGCTGCCGGTGCACCAGTCGGTCGTCGACCGGCACCTCGCCGAGCGCGGTCTGTCGAACTACTGGGGCTACAACTCGATCGGCTTCTTCGCGCCGGATGTCCGCTACGCCGCCAAAGGGCTCGGCAATCAGGTGTACGAGTTCAAGAGTATGGTGAAGACGTTCCACTCGGCGGGCATCGAGGTGATTCTCGACGTCGTCTACAACCATACGGGCGAAGGAAATCATCTCGGGCCGACGCTGTCGCTGCGTGGCATCGACAACCGGACCTATTACCGGCTCGAGCCGAATCCGCGCTTCTACACCGATTTCTCCGGGACGGGCAACAGCCTCAACATGCAGCATCCGCGCACGATCCAGCTGATCATGGATTCGTTGCGCTACTGGGTGACGGACATGCACGTCGATGGCTTCCGGTTCGATCTCGCGCCGGTGCTCGCCCGCGAGCTGCACGACGTCGACCGGCTTTCCGCGTTCTTCGACATCATTCATCAAGACCCGACGCTGGCGAACGTGAAGCTGATCGCCGAGCCGTGGGATGTCGGTCCCGGGGGGTACCAGGTTGGGAATTTCCCGATTCGCTGGGCGGAGTGGAACGGGAAGTATCGCGACACCGTTCGCCGCTATTGGCGGGGCGAGTCGGGGCAGGTTCCGGAGCTCGCGTCGCGCCTCGCCGGATCGAGCGACATCTACGAGCCGAGCGGCCGCGGCTCTTACGCGAGCGTGAATTTCATCACGGCGCACGACGGCTATACGTTGTACGATCTGGTGAGCTACGAGCAAAAGCACAACGAAGCGAACGGCGAAGAGAACCGCGACGGCCACAACGACAACATCAGCCGTAACTGGGGCGTGGAGGGGGAGACCGACGACGACGCGATCCTCGACCGTCGTTTTCGCTTGATGCGCGATTTCATCGCGACGCTCGCCTTCTCGCAAGGCGTTCCGATGTTGTCGCACGGCGACGAGATCGCCCGCACGCAACGCGGGAACAACAACGGCTATGCGCAGGACAACGAGCTCACATGGGTGCACTGGGATCTCGATGATCGGCGGCGTCA